>DASTAW010000048.1:300000-390725 GCA_035712365.1 Terriglobia bacterium | reverse complement strand
AGGAATCTTTTCTTTTTTGCATTAGGCGGCGGCCTCTGCTGTGGAAATTTGCGCTGCGGGGAGCGGGTACAGCTTGTGGCCGTCGAAGGCGGCTTGGTGTTTGAACATGCCGAAGATGGCGTGAAGCAGTTTACGCATAACGGCGACCAAGGCGACCATCCTGGCTTTGCCGCGGGTTCGCAGATGCTCATAGAAGGCGCGCAGGTTGGGCTGATGCCGGATGGCGACCAAGGCGGGCATGTAGAGGGCGCGGCGCAGGTGGACATTGCCGTGTTTGCTGATGCGCGGTTTTTTATGCACGGAGCTGCCCGAGGAATGCTCGCGGGGATCCAGGCCGGCATAGGCCACCAGTTGCCGGACGTCGAGACCTTGCGGCGCCACGGCCAACTCGGCCAGCAAGGCAATGGCGCTGGTCTCGCCGATGCCCTTGGCGCTCGTGAGCAGATCGAAGCGCAGCTTGAGGTCCGGGTCCTGCCGGATGATTTTGACCGCCTCGACGGTGAGCCGCGCGACGGCGCGGCGCAGCGAACGAAGGCTGCGCTCCAGGTCGCGGCGCACGGCGGCGGGCGTGGTGTCGGTGGCCTGGGCGGCGTGGAGCCGCTTCTGCTCTGCGGCCTGCGTGTCTTTCAGGGCCTCCAGGCGGCGCGACAGAGCGTGCAATTGAAGGACAAGGGGGCGCGGCGGCGTCCAGGCTTGAAAGGGCATGCGCTTGGCAAACTCCAGCAGCACCCGCGCATCCAACCGATCATTCTTGCTGCGTTGCATCAGGGCCGTGGCGAAATGACGCGCTGCGCGCGGATTGGCAACCATCACTTCGATCCCCGATCGAGCCAGGGCCAGCGCCAGATCCAGGCCGTAGACCCCGTGGATTCCATACACACGCGAACCCGATGACCCGCACCCCGCAAGAAGCGAAGTACGGCTTGATGGCCTTGGGCGTCGTTGGCAAAACACTGGAGGGGGATCGTCCGCCCTTCACGCTCCACCGCCACGATCAGTTCCTGGGCGCTCACTTCGATGCCCGAAAAATCATGCTTGTCCATAACCACCTCCTGGCGTTAGGCTGTGGTTCTGGCTCCCCGACCCTGAGCCCTCTCCAGTCGAGCTTGCCAATGCAGGCTGCCCGTTTCCACGGGGCCTCAAATTCTCCTCGGCTTGGGAGAAGAGGGCGGGGGGCCTATCTACCCAACAGGCTCGCGGCACATCGCCGGGCCTCAGCGCAGATCGGCCTTCCCGCCAGAACAAGCCCTTGGCCTCAGAGATTTTTACCAGCCCGGCATCAAGATACAAGCGAAGAGTCTGTGGGATTCGAGACTTTTCGCTACCCGCTCTGCGGTTTTCGGGTTGTGGATGGATAGGGGGCAGGGCTTGCCCTGCCCACGAGGACCGTAGGGGTGGGGCTTGCCCCACCCAAGGTGACGCCGCGCGGGGAGGGCAAGCCCTCCCCCTACAAGCGGATGGGGCTGCTGTGCTCATCGGCGGCCACGCGGCATGATAGACTGGTCTCTAATCCACTTAGGAGGCGAATCAGAATGACTTATTACGGAGCAAAGGATTTGGCGCGCTCATTCCGCACGGTCCGCGGAAACACCATCCAGATCGCCGAAGAAATCCCCGAGGACAATTACGCTTTTCGCCCGGCGGCGGGCTGCCGGAGCGTGGCGGAGACGCTGGCGCACATCGCGGTGGTGACGCGCGTCCCGGAGCAGATCCATTTTGTCGAGCGCCGCAGCTCGCTGGAGGGTTTCGATTTCTTCGGCCTCATGGGCAAGCTGCAAGGGGAGACGCAAAGGCCCCGCACGAAATCACAGGCGATCGAGCTGTTGCGCAGCGAAGGCGAGAAGTTCGCCAAGGCGCTGGACGGAGCGGCAGACGCGTTCCTGGGCGAGCCGGTGGAGTACCCCGAAGGCATGGAGCCGCGAATCAAGTCGCGCTTCGAAATGCTGATCGCAGCCAAGGAGCACGAGATGCATCATCGCGGCCAGTTGATGGTGGTCGAGCGCATGCTCGGCATCACTCCGCACCTCACGCGTCGCATGGAGGCGTTCATCGCGGCGGCGCAGGCCGGCCGGTAAGTAGCGGCTGCGCAGACTTTCGCACTTCAGAAAGTCTGCGGCCTTTTTGCAAAGGAGGAACCGCAGCACGGTGGCGCCGAAGGGTCTCTGGAATTCGAGACTCTTCGCTACCCGCTGCATGGTGTTTTGCCGCCGCGGGTTGGGAGCCAAGTAGCCCGGCTGACAGTCGCTCGCCTTCGCAGGGCTCAAAGGATGGGGAAGCGACAGAAACCATCCACCTTGGCGTAGTCGGCTTAGTTAGGACGGCCGAGTTCATTATACTGCCCGGGCGCGTTCGCCGGAAGTTACCGCCGGGCGGCGGCGCCGATTGCGCGTGCAGAAATTCTGCGGCCGTTTCGCCAAAGGACTGTTTCTATCGCCCCATCAGGTGCTGGTTTGGATTTTCCGCGTCCCTTCCCATCCCGCAAGACGGGATGGGCTAAAGTCTTTCGCTCCTTCGGAGCTTGGCTCTCCGGGCCTGGATCGACATCCATCGCAAATACCGCGGCGTATGCAGCACCCGGGATCTGCATACATCGCACACGCCGCGATCCCGCAGTGCGGGACGCGACCCGCCAAAGGGCAAACCGCAGAGTCTGAAACCCACAGACTCTGCGCTACCCGGCTTGTTTTCTGGTGCGAACCGGGCCATAATCCTGCGTCCGGCAATCGCAGGCATTCACACAAAGCTCTGAGGAGGGGCCGCATGTCACAAACGGGTGAGGGAGGCGCGCGCGTTGAAAAGACTTCGGGGCGCAGCCTTTTGAAGAGCGCCGCGCCATTGGGCGCGGAGGCGGCGGACTTCTCGCAAGCCGCGCAGGGCCCGGCGGGCCGGCCCGGCGGAACGATTCTGGCCTACGTTGGTAGTTACACTTTGCCGGCAGGGCCTGACGGCATGATCGGGCGCGGCGAGGGCATCTACATTCTTGAAATGGATCCCGCCACCGGAATTCTTAAGCAGCGCGAACTGATCAAGCGAAACACCAATCCGTCGTTCATGGCCTATGATGCCGCGGCCCGATACATGTACTGCGTCGACTGGACGCCGACATATAAGGGCACAAAATCCGGCTCAGTGAGCGCCTACCGCATCGAGCGACCGAGCGGGCACCTGACGCTGCTGAACACCGTGAGTTCCGAGGGCGCCAACCCCACTCACCTCAGCGTTCATCCTTCCGGCAAATTCGTGCTGGTGGCGAGTTATTTTGGAGGGACGGTGGCCGTGCTTCCCATTCTCGAGGGCGGCAAACTGGGCGACGCCACCGACGTTTCACGCGATCAGGGCAAAGTGGGACCGGAGCGCGCCGCCAGCGCGCCGCCGGGAAGTTTTGCCATCAGCGGACATGACCATCCGCACGCGCACATGGTCGAGGCCGATGCGGCGGGTCGCTTCGTCTTTGCAGCCGACCTGGCGCTCGACCGCATCTTTGTCTGGAAGTTCGACGCTGAGAAAGGAAAGCTGGCTCCGAACGATCCTCCCTTTGTCGCGTTACCGCCAGGCGACGGACCGCGCCACTTCGCGTTTCATCCCAGCGGCCGCTGGTTTTATTCGCTGCAGGAAGAGGGTTCCACCGTGGCCGTTTTCGATTACGACCCGGCGCGAGGCAGGCTCACCGCCAAACAAACAGTATCCAGCCTGCCGGCTGGATTTGCGGGCTCAAATTTCCCCGCTGAAATCCTGGTTTCGCCCGACGGCAAGTTTCTCTACGCATCCAACCGCCTGCACGATACGATTGCGTGGTTTGCCATCAGCGCCAGCGGAACGCTCGCCTGGCGCGGCGAAGAATGGACCCGCGGGAATCATCCACGGGCCTTCAACTGGGACCCCACGGGAAAGTTTTTCTACGTCTGCAACCAGTTTGCCGACGCCATCACCACATTTCGCCTCAATCGCGAGACCGGGGCCATCACGTTTAATGATCAATACACTCCCGTGCCGAGCCCGGGTTCGATCATTTTCCTGACGGTTTAGTCGACCAGACGAGAAGGAAAGTTGCGCAGAGTTTCGTGGTCCAGAAACTCTGCGGCTTTTTCTTCAAAGAACGAACCGCAGAGTCTGAAACCGGCGGACTCTGCGCCACCCACCGTGTTCAAGCACGGGCGGGACGCCCGTGCCACACTGCAAGGCGCTACTTTTTGCACTGGAGGAAAATGACGGACGGGTCGTCGAAGAAGTCGTCCCAGAAGGCCGGGTCTTCGCTCCACTGGGGAGAGAGGCGCGGCGCGACCCACTCGACATCGCGCAGGCCAACCGCCTGCAGGGCTGCTTCGTGGGCATCGACGCTCAGGTAATAATTGTCAAAAGTAAACGTGCCGCCATCCTGAAAAATTGTATAAGTAATCGGCGTGCCGGGTCGAAGCTGTTCGCCGGCGCTCTTGATGAAGCCGTACTCTCGCGTGGCCGCGAACCTCTCAGGCGACTGGGCAGGATTGTTGTTGACGGTAACAAATCGGCCGCCCGATCGCAGTGAGCGGCTGACGGCCTGGCACATGGCGAGCAACTTCTCCGGGGTGTTCGCATAATTCAACAGGTAGCCGGCGGAAACGATGTCGAAGGGTTCGTCGGGCTGATAATCGATGGCGTCACCAACAACATATTCAACGCCCAATGGCGACTGGCTTTCACTGGCGCGCGCCAGCTCGATCATCTTATGCGAGAGGTCAACGCCCACCACGCGCCCGGCCCCAATGCGTTTGTAGATCCGCGAGTAGTAACCCTCGCCGCAGGCCAGGTCGAGCACCGACTTCCCGCGCACGTCTCCCAGCAACTCCAGCATCGTGTGCTGCTCGATGTAGGTGCGCCACGGCGAAAGTTTGGATTGCTTGTATTGCTCGGCGATCAGGTCGTAGTCCGTCCCCATGCTGCTCCTCGCTGGCAGATGCAGTGGCTGCATTGTACACGCCAAATGCCGGTGAAGGCCAGAAGCAAGAAGCAAGGAGGCAGAAGCAAGGAGCCAGAAGTCAGGAGTCAGAATCAAGAAGGCCTGAGTTACAGTGTGCGGCGGAAGAGCAGTGTGGCGCTGGTCATCATGATGATGGTGAAGACGGTGAGAAATGCGAGGTCGAAGGAGATGGCGGCAAATCCTGTGTTTTTAAGAAACAGCGTCTTGAAGGCGTGTACGGCGTAGGTGAAGGGATCGACCACCGTGATGACCTTCATCCACGCGGGGAAGGCGTTGATGGGGTAGACGGCCCCCGAGGGAAAGAAGAGCAGCGTGTTGAGCACGCCAAAGATGGCGCGCGGCACCAGCGGGTCGCTGATGCGCACCATCATCAGGAACATCATGCTGATCAGCGCCATCGAGCTGACCACGATCACCACAATCAGGCGCAGCAGTCGCAGTGGATCGAAAGGATGAGGAATGCCGGCCAGCAAGGCCCCCAGCGTGCTCAGCAGCAGGCCCGCCAGGATGGCTTTGCTGGCGCCCGAAAGCGTGAAGCCCATAATCAGTTCAAACTTCGTAATGGGCGTCACCAGGTAGCCTTCGTGCAAACCGCGAGCTTTATCATCAATAAAGATGATGCCGCCGCCGATCATGGCGGAAACAAAAATGGCCAGCACCACCGAGCCCGCCAGCAGATATTGGATGTAGGGAACGTAAGGATAAAGCTCCACCACCTGCAAGCTGGCGCCGCCGGGCACGCGAGGCTCGACGGCCGGCTGGTTGTAGGCGCTCACCAGTCCCGTGAAGACGCCCTCCAGCGCGCTGGTGACAAAATTGTCCGTGTTGTCTTCGACCAGCGCGATCTGCGGAGCGTGCTGCTCAAGAACATTGCGGGAAAAGTTGGGCGGGATTTCCACCACGGCGTCGATGCGGCCTTCTTTCAGATCGACGATTGCCTGCCTGGGATCGTTGTAATTCACCGTGGTGAACGTTAACGCGTTGGCGGCAATCGCTCCGAACATCTCGCGCAGGCGGACAGTCTCGATGCCGTGGTCCTGGTTGACGACTCCCACCTTCAGATTTTTGATCTTGCCGCCGAAGGCGTAGCCCAGCACCACCAGTTGCACCAACGGAAAAATCAGCGAGGCCATCATCAACGCAGGACTGCGGAAGAACTTCAACAGGTCGCGCTGGATGATGGCCGCAATGCGATTCATTGTTTTCCCGTCCCGCCGCCAAGCGCGACGCTGGATATTGCGTCAGCCCCGCGGAGGCATCAGGCTCGTTTCGTAGGAGTGTTCCTGCAACTCGTCGCGAAGCTGCCTGCCGGTGTAATGCGTGAACACGTCGTCCAGCGTGGTGCTCTGCACCGAAAGCGACGAGATCTCGATCCCCGCGCCGCGCGCCGCTTCCATCAGCTCGACCGTGGTCCGGGGGCCGTTGTGCGAAGCAATGCGAAAAATGCGGTCGTGCTCGACCACGCTTTCAACGTGCGGCAGATGCTGCAAGGTTTCAAGCCAGCCTTCGGGGACCGCTGAGAAACTGACTTCCAGAAAACTTGCCGCCGGAATCGACGCCTTGAGTTTCATCGGCGAATCCAGCGCCATCAGCCTGCCGTGATCGACAATGGCGATGCGGTCGCAGAGGCGGTCGGCTTCGTCCATGTAGTGCGTGGTCAGCAGGACGGTCAGGTCGCGCTGCTTCTTGATGTTCACCAGCATCTCCCACACGGCGATGCGCGAGGTCGGATCGAGGCCTGTGGTCGGTTCATCGAGGAAGAAAATTTTGGGTTCGTGTACCAGCCCGCGCGCAATCTCAAGCCGGCGACGCATGCCGCCCGACAGGTGCTTGACGGGATGCTTTGCCCATCTTTCCAGTTCCACCGCGCGCAGCAGCTCCCGGATGATTTGCGAGCGGCGGGCGCGCGGCACGCCATAGAGCCTGGCGAAGATCGACAGGTTTTCCTCCGCGCTCAGGTCGAGATCGGAAGTCATCGCCTGGGGAATCACGCCAATACAGTTCCGCACCTCGGTCTGCTGGTGCACCACGTCGAAGCCGTTCACCAGCGCCGTGCCGCCAGTGGGCGGAATCAGCGTGGTGAGCATGCGGATCAGCGTGGACTTGCCGGCGCCGTTCGGGCCCAGCAGGCCGAAAATCTCGCCTTCCTCGACGCTGAAGCTGAGCGAGTCAACGGCCGTGAATCCGTTGAATCGCTTGGTCAGCTTTTCCACTTCAATTGCCGCCATTTCGCAATTTCCTTAGCTGCGCTTTCCCGGCCGAACGCGGGCCGCGGCGTCCTACTGCCCGCCGTTGATGGGCACGGTGACAAAGGCCGTGAGTCCGGGCGCGAGCCGGCGGTCGCTGTTATCCACGCGCAACCGGACCTCGAAGGTCTTGATGTCGCGTTTGGTGCGGCTGACGTCGCGCTGCGTGGCATATTCGGCGTCTACCCCGCGCAAATAGACGGTCCCTGTGCGCTCGAACCCGCCGGGGAAGCGTACCGGCAGCCGCTCGCCGATGCGGATGAGATGGATGTCCGTCTCCGGCACGTCCGCGCGCACCCAGAGTTTGTCCGGATCATAAAGCACCACGATGGGCTGGGCAGGATTCACCACTTCGCCCGTCAGCGCCGCCCGCAGCGTCACCAGCCCGCGGATGGGCGAGCGGATTTCCGTGTAATCCAGGCGCGCCTGGGCGGCCTGGTCCTGCGCCTGCGCCGCCCGAAACTGGTGCTGATTGCTGGCAAGCTGGCGTTCGCGCATGGTGACCTGCTCGGCGTTGGAACGGGCCAGGGCCACCGCTGCGCGCGCCGCCTGCACCTGCTTCTCGAGCGATTCCACGTTCGCCTGCGCCGTGTGCAGGGTGGCCTCGGCCTGGTCCTGCTGCTGCTGCGAAACGATCTGCTGTTTGAACAGTCCTTCCGTGCGCGTAGAATTCTGCCGCGCGAGGTCCAGATTGGCCTGGGCCTGCTTCAATTGCGCTTCGGTCGCGGAGAGATTGGCCTCAGCCTGGCGAATCTGGTCGCGCGTCTGAAGTTCCTGAAATTGCAGCGAGGCGCGCGCCGCGCCCACCTGCGCGTTTGCGCTCTTCATCGTGGAGGCGTAATAAGACTGGTCCGCCTGCAACTCTTTGGGCACGATGGTTGCCAGCAACTGCCCCTGGGTCACACTGTCGCCTTCATTCACCAGCACCTGCTGCAGCCGCCCGGAAATCTGCGAGCTGACGGTGACCGCGTCCACATCCACCAGGCCGGTGAGGACCAGGCCCTGTGACGACGGGCGCGTGATGACATAAACGGCGATGCTGGCCGCGACCACCAGGCCGAGAATCACAAGAAAAAGCTTCCGCGTCATTTGGGACCTGCCCCTCGATTCGCGAATACCGCCCGCCGGACGAAATTGAGCACCTCTTCTTTTCTTCTGGCCAGTTGGGATTTACGGTAAGGATCTTCGATGATTCCGGCGGCTTTCAGCACCGGCGCCGCCGAAAAATAGAAGACTGTCAGCGCCACCAGCGAGATGGCCGTGTGCGCGCTGTCGGCCGCGGCAAGTTCGCCGCTGCGGATGCCCTGGGCGATCACCGACTGAAACTTCCTTACCACCGGCGAAAAGTATTTTTTCCTGATTCGCATAAAGGGCCGCGAGTCGGCCATCATGAACCGGTGGAAAATCCTGGGATAATCTGTGCGTGCGGCGATGAAATCAAAGTGCATGCTCACGTAGTCAAGGACCTTGTCCTTTACGCTTCGCTGGCTGGTCAGGAGCTGCAGCGCCTGGCGGTGAAATTCCTTCAAGTGTTGCTCGACGACGGCCAGGTAGAGCGCGTCCTTGCTTTTGAAGTAGTAATAAATGAGGGCCTTGTTGACGCCGGCGGCGCTGGCGATGGCGTCCATGCGCGCGCCGGCCAGTCCCCGCTCGGCGAAGATGTGCTCTGCGGCGCGCAGGATGATGGTGCGGGATTCCGGCGTGCTGGCCGTGCTCCGAAGTGCTGCTCTTTTCCGCATGCATCTGCCAATTAACTATATGGTTAGTTAATAGCATACCGGCAGCATATCTGTCAAGAAGGTCCCGTCCGTGGTAGTGGCTCAGTTTGAATGTCGAATCCCTGAAACAGCGGAACCGATGTACCCAAGCGGAAGCATGACCAGTCCGAGCACTGCACTCGCAAGGTCAAGATAATGGCCAACCGTATTTGGCCGTCCCCATCCCATTCCTGGGAATAAGCTGAATCTTTCAGCAGCGTGCGTGAGCACGACCACGCCCAGGAACGCGGCCCCAATGAGTTGTATGAAACGCCAGGCAATTTTCTGATGTGAGAATTGCCAGGCCGAAGCGCAAATGAGTGCGCCGACCACGACGGAAATTCCAATCAGCTTCATTTGGATTTCACGCGCTTTTTGTAAGCCCTGCGTTTTTGCCTTCGGCCCTGGCAGGGTCCCCGCGATTTCGGCCGGGCCATCATTGGACGGGCTAACTGCCGTAATCGTAGCGCGTCTGTTCTTTTTCGCGCTGGCGTTCAAAGGCAAGCTGGATGAGCCGGTCGAGCAGCTCCCGATAGGGCAGGCCGCTGGCCTCCCACATCTTGGGATACATGCTGATGGGCGTGAACCCCGGAATGGTGTTGATCTCATTCACAAACAATTTGCCGCTCGAGCGGTCGAGCAGAAAATCCACGCGCGCCATGCCGGCGCAATCCACGGCGCGGAACGCGCCCAGCGCGAGATGTTGCACCCAGCTCGCCTCGGCGCGCGCGAGCTTTGCCGGGATGACGATCTCCGAGCCTTCCTTCACGTACTTCGCTTCGTAATCGTAGAACTCGTTCACCGGAATGATTTCTCCCGGCACGGAGGCTTCCGGCTGGTCGTTCCCCAGCACCGAGCATTCAATCTCGCGCGCGTCGAGGCCTTTTTCCACAATCACCTTGCGGTCGTAGGCGGCTGCCAGGTTGAGCGCTGCGGCCAGTTCCGCGCGGCCGCGAACCTTGCTGATGCCCACTGAAGATCCCAGGTTTGCCGGCTTCACGAACAGCGGATAGCCGAGCTTGGTTTCAATCATCTTGCGCAGCCGTGCTGGATTGTGTTTCCACTCTCCACGCAAAACCATCAGCCATTCCACCACGGGAAGGCCGGCGTCGCGGAACAGCCGCTTCATCACGTCTTTGTCCATGCCGGCGGCGGAGCCCAGCACTCCCGCGCCTACGTAGGGAATTCCGGCAAGCTCCAGCAGGCCCTGGATGGTGCCGTCTTCGCCAAACGTTCCGTGCAGGACGGGGAAAACGACGTCGAGCTGCGGCCGGGCCCTGGGGTGCCGAGCTTCATCCAATGGAACAAGTTTCGGTCCCTGCGGATCAATCGAAGGGATCACCGCCGTGCCCTTGTCGAGAACATCGGGCAGCAGCTTAAGGGCTTGGGAGCCGAGGCGCCATTGCCCTTCGCGGTTGATACCGATGGGCACGACCTGGTATTTTGCCGGGTCGAGCGCCCGGATGACGGAAGCGGCAGAGACGAGCGAAACCTCATGCTCGCCGGAGCGCCCGCCAAACAGGACACCCACTCGAATTCGTCTTTTCACAGGATTTTCTTTCCCAGAGCCGATGCTGCCAGGCCTACCGCCAGGGCCGCCGTCCGATTGAGGACGTCGATGATGGGATTCACTTCCACGATCTCGAGCGCCAGCATCTTCTTCGTATCCGAAATCATCTCCATGATCAAATGGGCTTCCCGGTAGGTAATCCCGCCGCGCACCGGCGTGCCCACGCCGGGAGCCTCGTGAGGATCGACCACGTCCATATCCAGTGATACCACAAAGCCAGCCGTGCCGTTGGTGGCGGCCGCAATGCTTTTTTCCATCACCGCGCGCAGTCCGTGTTCATCAATATCGCGCATGGTGAAGGCGTGCACGCCGGAATCCCTCAAGGTGCGGCGCTCGCGGCTGTCGAGGTCGCGCAATCCAATCAGGGCGCAGTTTGGGGCCCGCAGCTTGGGCGAGAAGTTAAAGATGCGGGTCAATTCCTTCGGCCCGAACCCGAGCGACGCGGCAAAGGGCATGCCATGGATGTTGCCGCTGGGGCTGGTTTCCGGCGTGTTCATGTCGGCGTGCGCGTCAATCCAGATGCAGCCAATCGGCTGGCGGCGCTCGCGGAAAAATTTGGAGACACCGGCGTGCGTCCCCACGGCAATCGAATGGTCGCCGCCCAGCGAAATCGGGAACCAGCCATCTTTAACCGTCTGGTAGATGCGATCGGCGGCCTCGCGGCACGTCTGCGCAATTTCTTTCAAATACTTGGCGCGTTTCTCGCCAAAGTGCTGCTCTTCGGCAATGCGCACGTGGATGTTGCCGGCGTCTTCCACGTGGTGGCCGAGGGACCTGAGCGCGGAGTTCAAACCCGCCGCCCGCACCGCCGACGGACCCATGTCCACGCCGCGCCGCGCCTGACCCAGATCGAGAGGAATTCCAAGGACTCGAATGTTCATGGAGCTAGCCGCTACTCCCAGCTTGACGCCTCGATGCAGCTCGGACGCACTCTCAAACCGCAGTTAAGTTAACCGGGGGCGTCCCTTTGTGTTCTCTGTGCTCCAAAAGCTTTGACCGCTGAGTACGCTGAGAGCCTCTGTGCCCTCTGTGTTGAAAGTCTTCGTAGCACACAGCGCACGGAGAACACCCCAACGCGGAGAGTCGGCCGGCACATCGCAAAGGCTGCGGTATATCCTCCACCCCACCGCAAGCATGACCCACTATCATATCGCGAAGTGTGATTTCATGCCGTGCGGGAAGGCACGCGCAGCACCAGCGTTTCCACCGAGTGCGGCGCAAGCTGATGCACGAAGGAACCGCCCTTTACGGAGACCGGTGTTTCCGGGCCGGCCTTTACCACATCGGGCTGGTTGAAAGTGTTTTCATCGCGAACGTTCGCCGAGGTCAACTGCCGCCGCGTGCCGCGGAGTGCGCCGCAAAACTGCGCGCCCGTAATCTGGATTTCCACCTCCAGCGCTTCCCTCAGGTGCTGGTTCACGAGCGTCAGGCAGAGTTCTCCCTTCGATTCGTTGTGGGAAACAGACGCGCTGAGATAGGGGCGGGTGATCTCGCGCTCGCTTTCATGGCTTCCCGCCTGCTTCGCGCTGAAGGTGGGGGAATCGACCAGGGTTCTTAGCGCCGTTGCGTCCATATGGGGCTGGAAGAGGTCAAAGGCGTAGTAGGTTGGAGTGAGGACCATCTGCGCGCCGCGCGTAAAGGCCATGCACTGCAGAACGTTGAAGGCCTGGGCGATACAGGCGATGGAGACGCGATTGCCCAAATTGTTGAGGCTGCTGAGGACCACGGCGGCCAGCAGCGCGTCACGCAGCGTGTTGGGCTGCATCAGGGCCTGATTGCCAGTGCTATCCGTGTGGTGCCACACGCCCCATTCATCAAGCGAGATTCCGATGGTGGGCCCGCCGGGCGTGGTGTAGTTATCGATGATGCCGATGGTCTTGCTCAGCATGTCTTCGAGATCCCCCACGGCGGCCAACAGGGTGTAATAGTCCTGATCGCTGAACTTCACGGCCGGGCCATCGTGGAAGTAATGGTGGACGGAAAGGTGCTGAACGCCTTCCACGCGCCGCGCTCCCGGCCGTTCGAGCAGCGTCTCGAAAAATTTCTGGTTCCAGTCGCCTTCGAAATCTCCGCAGGCAACGAACTCCACTTTTGAACGGCGCGCTGCCGTGCCCAGGTAATTCACGAAACGCGCGTAGTGGCGGGCATAATCCACTGCATCAAAGCGGCCTCCGCAGCCCCAGTTTTCATTGCCCACACTCCAGTATTTGACGTTGTAGGGAGCGGCGTGGCCGTTGGCGGCGCGCGTCTGGGCAAGGATGGTGGACTGGTTGCCATTGCAGTACTCGAGCCATCCCAGGGCCTCGCGGACCGTCCCGGAACCTACATTCACGCAGATGTAAGGCGAGGCGCCCGAGAGCCGGCAGTAGCCCAGGAATTCATCCGTCCCGAACTGATTGGACTCATCGCGGTCCCAGAAGATGTTCCAGGTTTTTGGGCGCTTCTCGCGCGGACCGATTCCGTCCTGCCAGTGGTAAGTGTCGGCAAAGCAGCCGCCCGGCCAGCGGACGATGGGCGCCTGGATGCGCCTGAAGGCGTCAGCGGTATCGCTGCGCAGGCCATCGTGATTGGGAATGGACGAGCCTGCACCCACCCACATTGCATCGTAGATGCAACTTCCCAGGTGCTCGGTGAACTGCCCGTAAATGTTGCGGCTGATGGTCCCCAGCGGCTCATTGGCCACAACCGTCAGATGCGCGCGGCCGGAGTCTGAGCGAGCAGCCGGAATCGCCGCGCCCGCCTCGGCTTCCGAGCGCGATGCGAGCGCTCCCATCGCCGCCAGGCTGCCGGATTGTAGAAATCGCCTCCGATTCATAGGTCACCTCGCTGGGCGCAAGCAAGTTGAATTCACCGCATGGCTGGCTCTCGGCCGGGCCTCGATACTACTTGCCGGGGAAGGGGTTGTCAATGCAGCCGTGGGGAGAGATTTGGAGGATATCCAGCGACTTGCTTTTTGAACAGTGGCAGAACAATTATTACCC
Organism: Terriglobia bacterium; assembly: GCA_035712365.1. Taxonomy (NCBI): domain Bacteria; kingdom Pseudomonadati; phylum Acidobacteriota; class Terriglobia; species Terriglobia bacterium. The sequence continues at coordinate 377,214 of DASTAW010000048.1, read as the reverse complement.
GGAATGCGGGAAGGAAAACGCCTGCTGATTCCGGGCGCGGAATGTCTGACGATACGGGCCGGATCAATCGCAGTTCTGGCAGACGAAGGGTACCGGCGTGCCCTTCGTCTGGCTGGCACTGGCCATCTTCCCGGCTGAAGTGAGCACAAACGTCAACGGCGTGCCGGGTTGGAGCACCACGTCTTTGTGATGCTTGGCAAGCGTGTGGATGAGGCCCGCAACCGCGCCGATGCCCGCACCGTAAAGCGCCCCGGTGCCTCCGGCGGACAAACCACCCACACCTGCTCCAGCGGCGGCGCCAATGCCGGTCTCTTTAGCCGCCTGGGTCTTGCTCTTGCCCTTTCCCTGGATGGTTCCTTCGTTGCCGTTCACCTTGACTGAAGGGTCGTTGCCGTCGGACAACTGGCCGGCGAAGGTATATTCATGCCCGTTTTTCAGCACAATGGCGTCAGCCACAAGCCGCATTTCTGCCTTGCCCTTCACGCGGCCGGGCGGCTTGACGAACGTGACGTGCCCGCGCAGCGTGCTGCCCACCGGGACCACTTCCATGCCCCTGGCGAAGATCGGGTCCTGGACCTGCGCCGTGAACAGGTCTCCAGCGTGGTCGGCGGAAGAACTCAGCGTTGAAATCAACGTCACGCTGACCTGCGTCCCGACCGGAAGCTCAGGAGTTGGCAATTCGGACCCGCAAAGGAGCGCTGCCGCCGCAAAGAAAGCCAGGACCAGACCCGCCATCCTGTTTCTTGACTGACTCATATCGCCTCCTTTAGCCGCCCATGGGCAACGGCACCTTTTCTCTTAGATTACCAGACGGAAGGAATTGTTGTCCGGCAATCCAGACCCGAGCGCAGAATTCAGCGGACCCCTGGGCCCGGCAGGGCCGCAGTGGCTACTCCGGTTCTTCGAACATACGCCGTTCCGGGACCACCACGACGATGCCCTCATCCGTCACATGGTACTTCTTGCGGTCTTCTTCCAGGTTATAGCCGATTTCGGTGCGTTCCGGCAGGCTGATGTGCCGGTCAATAATGGCCCGGCGGATGCGGGAGTATCTTCCCACATTGACGTGCGAGAAAAGGATGGAGCCTTCAATGTCTGTGTAGCTGTTCACGCGGACGTTTGGAGAAATAATGGAATGCGTGACGCGGCCGCCGGAGATGATGGAGCCGGAGGAAACCAGTGAGTCCACCGCAATCCCCATCCGCCGCCCTTCCTGGGCAAACACAAACTTAGGGGGCGGATACTGCCGCTGGTAGGTTCGGACGGGCCAACTGGAATCGTAAAGGTTGAAGACAGGGGAAATGTCTACCAGGTCCATGTTGGCGTCGTAGTAAGCTCCCAGCGTTCCGATGTCCCGCCAGTATTTGGCCTCTTTCTTGTTCTCATCCACGAAGTCGTAGGCGTAGACGCTGGCCCGTTCAAGCAGCTTGGGGATGATGTCCTTGCCAAAATCGTGGTTGGAGTCGGCATCTTCAGCATCGTCCATGGTGCACTGGAGCAGCACGTCACGGTTGAAGCAGTAAATGCCCATCGAGGCATAACACTTGTTGGGGTTTTGCGGCGAGGGCCTGGGGTTCGGGGGCTTCTCCTGCCAGCCGACAATGCGGTGCTGCGAGTCGAGCTCAACCACGCCGAAGCGCGAAGCATCCGCGACATCCACCTCAATTACTCCCACTGTCGCTTCCGCCCCGGCGTCGATGTGCCGCTGGATCATCAACTGATAATTCATCTTGTAAACGTGGTCGCCGGAAAGGATCAGAACGTATTTGCACGGTTCGCTGCCAATGGAATAGATGTTCTGGAAAATCGCGTCCGCGGTGCCCCGGTACCAGGAGTCACCCACGCGCATCATGGGAGGAAGGATTTGGATGAACTCGCCCAGTTCGCCGGCCAGCATGCTCCAGCCCTCTCGAATGTGGCGGTTGAGCGACAGAGCTTTGTACTGGGTAAGAACAAAAATCCGGCGCAGGTCAGAGTTGATGCAGTTAGACAGAGTAATGTCGATGATGCGATAGATGCCTCCGAAGGTCACTGCGGGTTTGGCGCGGTCGCGGGTCAGGGGGTAAAGCCGTTCTCCGGCGCCTCCTGCCAGCAGGCAAATGATGGTGTCTCTGACCATGAGAGCGGGTCTCCTCTCAGAGGGAATGGGAACCTGGGCGGCCTTGACGCAAGCCATCCCGAAGCTTGATGCCGTTGCAGTACTCTTTTTAAAAACTGGATTATATCAAAGGAACCTGTTCACATCGAATCGAGCGGCGCGTGTGAACCACCGGTGGCGCACATCTCAAGCCTTCCAGAGAATTGCCCTTGAATTCGATATGGTAGACTCGATTTAATTCTCATGAGTTCTGGAGCAGGCGCGATGCGCACAGAAAAGGAAACCGTGCTGGCCAGTTATGCCATGTCGGTCTCAAACAGTCTTGGCCGGCGCTTTCCGGAAGCACCGCACCCGTATCGGAACGAGTACGAGCGTGACCGCGACCGGATCGTCCACTCCCGCGCGTTCCGACGGCTGGAAAACAAGACCCAGGTTTTCACGCGGCGATATTCCGACCATTTTCGGAACCGCCTGACTCACACTCTTGAAGTAACCCAGACCAGCCGCACGGTGGCCAAGGCGCTTCGATTGAACTCCGACCTGGTGGAGGCGCTGGCGCTGGTCCATGACGTCGGGCATCCTCCCTTCGGCCACGCGGGTGAGGCCGAACTGGACCGTCTGATGGCGCAGCACGGGGACCGGTTCGATCACAATCTCCACGCGCTGCGGATTGTCGAGCAGTTTGAGCAGAAGTACATTGACTTTCCCGGTTTGAATCTGACCTTTGAAGTCCGCGAAGGGATTGTGAAGCATTCGCGGGACTACGATGCTGACCAATATCCAGATTTGAAGGAGTACCGGCTGGACGAGCGGCCGCCAATTGAGGCCCAGTTGATCGACGTGGCCGACGAAATCGCCTACAACTGCGCCGACCTTGACGACGGCTATGAGGCAAAGCTGCTGACGCTGGACCAGATTCGGGAAGGGGTGCCGCGGTTTGGACGCCTGCTGCGGCCAATTGAGCGGAAGCATCCGAACGCCCTGGAAAAACTGAAATTTAATGAGGCACTCAAGGGGCTTATGGATTCCCTGGTGACGAACCTGATCGAAGCCACACGCGAGCGCCTGGAACGAATGAGGGTGCGGACGGTCGAGGATGTGCGGGCTGGGCCCTCGCGCGTGGTTGGATTCAGCCCGCGAAGGTCTCGTGAGGCCCAGGCGCTGAAAGTGTTCCTCCGCGACAATCTTTATACCCACCGGGAAATCCACGACGAGCGCAGGAAAATCGTGCGGTGCGTGGCGCAGATGTTCAAGTTCTATATGGAACATCCTCGAAGCCTGCCTCCCTTTTATTTTGGCAAGACGAAGGAAGGACCGGTTCACCGCGTGGTTTGCGATTACATTGCAGGGATGACGGACAACTATCTCGCGGAACTACACCGGAAATACCTTGAGGCTTAGCAGCGGTCGACGACGAAAGTGGCGGAAACATGTCGAGACCTTATTGCCTGGAGATCGAGGCTCATGGGCCGATTGTTCCGCCCTCTCTCGACCTTTGGGTCATCTCATCTGTTTTTCTCTTCCGTCGCTGCGCATCAGTTCGGCAGCAATCATTTGCGGATCACCTGAAGCGGAGGCGAAACCCGCAGACTCGCCGTTCCTCTGGCAGAAGGGCAAGTTCGTAGAGCGCCTATGACACCTGATCCCGGCATCCTTCGAGATCTGGCCCTCGTTTTTCTGGCGGCGGTCGCGGGGGGCCTCGTGGCCTGGCGGTTGCGTCAACCTCTGATCCTCGGCTACGTCTTTGCCGGCGTTCTCATCAGCCCCCTCACCCCCGGGCCGTCCGTGAGCGATGTCCACTCATTGGAGTCGTTGGCTGAGATCGGCGTGATTCTGCTGATGTTTTCCGTCGGGCTGGAATACTCATTAAAAGATCTCCTTCGGGCAAAATGGGTCACTCTTGCTGGCGGGTTCATCGGAATTCTGCTTCTGATCGGCATGGGAATTGGCGCGGGGCGCCTGGTTGGCTGGACCACCAGGCAGGGACTCGTGATCGGCGCGATTATATGCGTGTCCAGCACGATGGTCCTTACGCGTCTGCTGGCAGACCGGGGCCAGATGCACACAACTGCCGGCCGGATCGCGGTGGCGATTACGCTGGTGGAAGACCTGGCCGGCATCGTCCTGATAATCCTGATCCCCAGCTTTGCCAGCTTTGGGCCGGGCCGAATCTGGCCGGTGATTGGAGGAGTCGGTCGCGCGGTTGCAATTCTCGCACCCGCTTTCGTGGTGGCGTGGAAGGTGGTGCCTCCGGCGCTCAAACGCGTGGCGCGGACCCAGAACCGCGAGATCTTTTTCATTGTTGTCTTAGCCATCTGCCTGGGAACTGCGGCCCTCACACACGCTGTCGGGTTATCGCTGGCGCTGGGCGCGTTCGTAGCCGGCCTGATCATCAGCGGATCGGAGTATGCTCATGAGGCCCTGGCGCAGTTATCCGCGTTCCGGGACGCCTTTGTGGCCCTGTTCTTCGTAAGCATCGGGCTCCTCATTGATCCTCGTATGCTTTTTTCAAACCTGCCCGTTGTTCTGATCATGGTCGCCCTGATCATCTTCGGCAAATTCGTAGTGTGGACGGGCATCGTCCGCCTTTTCGGTTATCCCATCTGGACCGCCCTCACAGTCTCAATTGGGCTGACTCAGATTGGAGAAATCTCCTATGTGCTTGTGCAGGTGGCGCGCAGTTCGGGAATCGTCGGCGATGACATTTATAACGCCACCCTGGCTGCCTCGCTCGTGACGATCCTTTTGAACGCTGTGCTGGTCCGGCAGGCCCCAGGCGTATTGGCGCGCATGCGCCGAAAACGTTATGCCGTGACAGATTCACAGGCAAGCCCGGCCGGCGAAGGGCTGCAAAACCACACCGTGCTCTGCGGATTTGGCCGCATCGGCAGCGCGATCGGCACGGCGCTTTCGACTTTCGGAGTTCCGTATCTCGTGGTCGAGGTCGATCCGGATTTGGCCGCAACGCTTCGCACGCGCGGAATTCCTGCGCATTTCGGAGATGCCGGCCATCGAGACATTCTCCAGCGCGCTGGCGCGGACAAGGCTTCCATCGTCATCGTGACCATTCCCGACCCGGACCGTGCCCGGCTGGCCGTAATGAATGCCCGCCGCCTCAACCCCGACGCGCCTATCCTGGCCAGGGCACACCGAACCGCCTACCACGAAGTGCTGGCCAGGGCCGGGGCCACGGAGATTATTCAACCCGAACTCGAAGCGTCATCGACTCTGATTCGGCACGCCTTCAGCTACCTCAAAGTGCCTGACAAGCAGATCAGGGCTTATCTCAGGGGATTCCGCAAGGCGATGGATTCGTTGCAAGAGAAGAATGCTGGACCATCTCGGAGCTTCGCCGAGGTGCGAGAGGCCAGCCTGACAAACTCCGACCTGGCAGGCCGTTCGATTCGTAATTCCGAAATCTGGGAAGGCTTTCACGTGGCTGTAGTTTCCGTAACGCGGCCAACGGGAGAGACGCTGCTGAATCCCGATCCGGATACGATTCTGAATCAAGGCGACAAACTGCGAGTATTGGGGTTCCCCGACGAACTTGACACCTTTGTCCTGCATGCATCTCAAGGAATGAAACCGCAGGATTGATAAGCTCTCTTACTTCGTGAGGTTCAGAGACACGTCTTCCGCCCTTCCGGTACGACGTCATCTTTTGCGAGGATGATATAGTTCTTAAGTTGCAATGATGAACACGCATTGGGAGGAAACATATTGAAGACGCCTTATCACAGACCGCGAGCAAGCTCAGGCAAGGGCTGGGTCCTATTACTTCTCGTCCTCATAGCCGGGCTGGTTATTCTCGGATGGAAAGCTTTCAGCCGCGAGGCTCCGGTGATCAAAGTCAGCGAACCTGTTAATGGAATCGGAAATCAAACCACCATTGAGTTCACCGTGCGCGACAGCGAGCACGCGCTGAGAACCGTGGTTGCGGACCTCCACCAGGAGAACCGCAGCTTCTCAGTTCCTCTGTCGAGTGAAATTCACAATGCTCCCTCCACGCCGTGGTGGAAATTCTGGGCCAGGCAGCCTGCCAGCAGCGGCGTTTTCAAGGCGCAGGTCGGCCACCAGCACATTCCTGACCTGAAGGAGGGCCGCGCGACGCTGGAAATCGTGGCCACCAACGATTCCTGGGGAAGGTTTTTTCGTGGCGGCAGGAACCAGATGAGTCTTGACTTGCCGGTCCGCTTCCATCCACCCACGATCGAAATTCTCACCCGGCAGGTCTACGTGAACCAGGGAGGCTGCGACCTGCTGCTATTTAAGGTTTCTCAGGGCACGACGAAATCAGGCGTCCAGGTGGGGCAGTATTTCTTCCGGAGCTGGCCGGTGAAAAAGTCCCTCCCTGACACCCGGATGTGTCTGTTTGCCATCCCTTATGACGTTGATCCAAAAACCCCCACCCGGGTTGTCGCCCGCGACATTGTCGGAAACGAGACAACCTCTGGATTCTCCTGCCAGGTCACTCCGCAAAAATTCCACAAAGGCACCATCAAGTTGTCGGACGACTTCATGAATCGCGTTGTTCCCGCGATTCTCAGCCATACCCCCGAACTTCAGGACGAAGGAAGCCTGCTGAAAAACTACGTGATGCTCAACCGCCGCCTTCGCGTGATTGACTCACAGTTGCTGGTGGCATACTCACAGAATACGGCTCCCCAATTTCTGTGGACGCAGGCCTTTTTGCGCTTTCCACACTCGAAGGTGGAGGCCCACTTTGCCGACTTCCGGACCTATCACTATGATGGCCAGGAGGTGGATCAGGAGACCCACCTTGGATACGATCTTGCCGCGACCGCGCATTCGCCAGTTCCCGCTGCCAATGATGGCGTGGTGGTCTTCGCCCATTATTTCGGCATTTACGGCAACGCGATCCTCATCGACCATGGGTGCGGGCTGCAAAGCCTCTATGGGCATCTGAGTTCGTTCGCCGTCAAGCCGGGCGACCACGTAACTCGCGGGCAGATCATCGGCCACAGCGGAGAGACGGGGCTTGCCGGAGGCGACCATCTCCACTTTTCCGTTCTGCTGGACGGAGCCTTTGTAGATCCTCTTGAGTGGTGGGACCCGCATTGGATCCACGATCGGATAACTGCAAAGCTTGGGCCTTACCGATAGCCGGCGATACCTGCACCCTGGAGCGCCACATCTAACCTCAATTCTCGATTGACCGATGTTTCAGCCTCGGGCGCGATGCGGCCGAGGTAAAACTCGAAGAATTTTGCCGGATCGGTTTCGAGCGCGACAGTTGCGTTGGGCGGCTGGCTGTCCACAACGCGGGTGAAACCGTTCGAATCGACTCCAACATTTAAAGGTTTGGTCTGGCAAAGGGCGGGATCGATGAGCATTGCCACGGCCATGGGATCAAATAGAATTGGTGTTCGGTGATTCCACAGTTTGTAGAGGATTGCCAGGGCATCCGCTATCGGCGTGGCATTAGTGAAAACGCGGTGGCGTGCCGCCGCATGGAGTTGCAGCATCGCGGTCACGTCGAGCGGAGCCATCACGATATGAACGCCGGAGCGGAAAACCGCCTGTGCGGCTACAGGATCAGAGGCGATATTGTATTCCGCAACAGGAGTTGTGCTTTCGCCGTAGCCGTGATGGATCGAGCCGCCCATCAGGACGATCTGGTTAATCTTTTTTGAAATCGCGGGATCTTTTTGCAGCAGGACAGCAATGTTGCTGAGCGGCCCGATGGCTACGATCGTGATTTTTCCGGCCTGTCGCCGAAGAGTTGCATCCAGAAAATCGACGGCGCTCCCGGGCTGCAGTTGCGGACTTCTGAAGCCTTTGGCCCAGCGCGCCTGGTCTATCGGGAGCGGCTTACCCGGTTCGCCCGCCACAACCGGCACGCGGCGAAATCCTGACTCCCAGAGGAACTTTGCAGCCAACCGCGCCCGCGCCTCGGTATCTCCACTGACCGTTGTCACGCCCAGCAATTCCAGTTCAGGACTGCGTACAATCAGGGCCAGGGCAAACGCATCGTCGATGTCAGTGCCAATATCCGTGTCCAGCAGAATGGGAGTTTTGCTCATGGCGGCCGCGCGCAAAACGACTGGCAGCATGAAGCAGAACAGCAACCAGATCGCTTTCCTCATAAGCTCTGTGCCGTGCTGGCCGGCGGCCGATGGACCGTGCCCGAAATCCCGCTTATTCTTCTTCTTCCTTGCCGTGGCCGGCGGCCCTGGCCTCGGCGACAATCTTGTCAGAAATCTGTTGTGGCACGACGTCATAGCGGGAGAAATCCATGGAATAGGTTCCGCGCCCCTGGGTCATCGACGTCAGGTCTGACGCGTATGTCAGCATTTCTGCCAGCGGGACCTGGGCCTTGATGATGGTGGACTGGCCCCTGGGTTCCATCCCCTGGATCCTTCCGCGGCGGCTAGTCATGTTGCCCATGATGTCTCCCGAAAAGTTTTCAGGGACGGTGACCTCAACGTCCATGATGGGCTCCAACAGGCAGGGCTTGGCCTGCTCCATGCATTTCTTGAAGGCCATCGATCCGGCGATTTTGAAGGCCAGTTCGGAAGAATCCACATCGTGGTAGGAACCGTCATAAAGAATCACCCGGAAATCCACCACCGGATAGCCAGCCAGAAAACCGCGCCCGGCCGATTCGATGATCCCTTTTTCGACGGCGGGGATGTAATTTCTGGGGATTGCGCCGCCAAAAATGTCGTTGACGAAATCGAAACCGTCGCCGCGCCCCAGCGGTTCCATTTTGATCTTGCAGTCGCCGTACTGGCCATGGCCGCCCGTCTGTTTCTTGTACTTCCCCTGTGCATCAGCCTTGCCGCGGACCGTTTCGCGGTAAGGGATTTTCGGCGCTTTCAGCGTCACCTCGACGTTGTAGCGGCGCTTCAACTTTGCGACGGCGACTTCCACGTGCTGCTGTCCAGAGCCGGAAAGCAGAAATTCCTTGGTTTGGCCATCGCGCGAAAACCGGAGAAGCAGGTCTTCTTCCAGCATGCGATGGATTGCCGTGGAAAGCTTATCTTCATCGCCGCGGGATTTTGGCTCGATGGCGAATGAGATGGCGGGCTCCGCAAGTTTCACCTGCGGATAGATAATCGGCGCGTTTTTGTCACCCAGCGTATCGCCCGTCAAAGTTTCCTTGAGTTTGGCCACCACCCCGATGTCGCCGGCGCGAAGTTCCGCGACGGGAGTTTGGGACTTGCCCTGGGGCACGGCGATGTGGGCCAGTCGCTCCGCCGTGCCACGGTTGAAATTCTGCAATGTCGCCTCGCTCTTGATGACTCCCGACATCACTTTGAACAGGCTGAGCCGCCCGGCAAAGGGATCGGCCACGGTCTTGAAAACGTAGGCCGATGCGGGTCCATCGTTGGAGATTTTTCGGGCGACTTTCTCTCCGCCTTCACGGTCGATGCCCTCAGCCGTCCCGCTGGCCACAGGCGCCGGCAGATAATCAGCCACAAACTCCAGCAGGCTCTGGGTCCCCACATTGTGAAGGGCCGAAGTGACCACGACGGGGGTCAACCGCTTTTCTGCCACTGCCTGGCGAAGCCCCGGCACCAGGTCTTCAATCGGGATGGTTCCCTTTTCAAAGAATTCTTCCAGAAGCTGATCGTTTCCTTCCGCGACCATCTCCACCAGAGCTTCGTGGGCCGCGGTGGCTTCCTCCTGCATCTCCGCCGGAACTTCGCTGTCTTTGGCCTTGCCCGAGCCGTTGCTCTCATAGAGGGCGGCGCGCATTCGGACGAGATCGACGACTCCGCGAAAATCCTTTTCCTCGCCGATGGGGAGCTGCACGGGAACGACCGTCCGCCCAAAGGCGTTGGTGAGGGCGTCCAGGGTGCGCCTGAAGCTTGCGCGCTCGCGGTCCATCTGGTTCATCACCAGGGCGCGGGGCAGATCGTATTTCTGGCAGAAACCCCACGTTTTCTCTGTCTGCACCTCCACGCCGCTCACCGCGTGGACAACAATCAATGCCGCGTCAGCAGCTTTCAGGGCGGCCTCAGCTTCGTAAAGGAAAATGTTGAAGCCGGGAGTGTCAATCAGATTGACTTTGGCGCCATTCCATTCGGCGTTGGCCACGGCCGCGCTGATTGAGAAGCCGCGTTCAATTTCCTCTTCGTCGAAATCCGTCACTGAAGTTCCGTCGTCCACTTTGCCCAGCCGCGTGGTGACTCCCGAGGTATAAAGCATCGCGGAAGCAAGCTGCGTTTTCCCTGTGTCGGCATGGCCCAGCAGCGCAACGTTGCGGATGTTCTCACCGTCGTAGATTTTCACGCGAGACTCCTCAAGGTGTAAGGCGTTACGTCTTGGTCTATTCGGTTTTCAGAGCAACGTCGCATCCTAACACAGCTTTTCGGCAGGGTTCAACGCGCATGGAGAGGGCCCGGGTCCGCGCGACGCACGGCCTGGCTGGCGCAAAACAAATTCACTTGGTTGTCTCCTCTATCTAATATCTAATCAAGGTCAAAATCGCGGACAGGCCGGACGATCGGCTCATCCTTGGACCGTTTGAGTGCTTCATCAAATTTCTTCTCCAGCAACTGCGCCTTGGACTTCTCGTCTTCAGTACCCTTCCTGAACAGGGCTTCGCGCCGTTCCCGTTCCTTTTCAAGCAACTGCGCGGAGTGGTCGATGTCGGGGGCCTCGGACTTCCTGGGCGGCTGCCCGTGCCAGATCACTTTGCCGAGCGAAACATCAATCTTCAGACGCGCTCCACAGCACGGACATTCCAGCTCCATCTCGTCATGTTCACTCCGGTTGGAAGCCATGGAAGAATGCTATGCCGTGCCGCGTCTGAAGTCAAACCACGGGGCGCGCCACCAGTTGCAGAAGGGGGCCTGCGGGCGCATCCAACGGTCGCATGGGAAGGTTAGACCTGGCTACACGGACTATCAAGGTTTGCTTCGGTTCGTTTTCGAACCGTTTTTTAGCTCTTCTTTATTTTCAACAAGATCGGTAGCTTCGTTTTCCGGTTTGTTCCGGTTCGTTTTTCCCACAGGCACGTGTCTTCAACAACTTCTCCGCTTTGTTTTTAGCTTTGTTCCGGTTTGTTTTTTGGAAATTCCTGTTTGTTTTCAGTGACTTCTCCGGTTTGTTTTTCAAAAAACGTGTTTTTTGTCCCATTTTGCCTCTTTTAGTCGCGGAAAACTCGTGGCTTGCAAACACTCAAAGAAGGAAGGCTATCATACTAGGCCAGTGTTTGTCAAGCATATTCGGGCGGCAGAGGCTGGAAGGCAGGAGCCAGAAGTCAGAAGTCAGTGATTTACGTTCGGCACAAGCGGCGCATCCGCCAGGCCGCGCTGAGAGCCAAACGACTCCCGCTACTCAGCCACCACCGAAAAATCCATTCGGTTCTCGATGGCGTCCACACGGTCCAGGCGTACGCGAATTCTGTCACCCAGCCGGTAGGTCTTGTTGCTGTGGCGTCCCACAGCGGCGCGCAAGCTCTCGCGATAAACGTAACGATCATCCTCCAGGCTTTCGAGCGAAACGAAGCCTTCCACGAACAGGTCAACGAGTTCCACGAAGAACCCGTGCTTGGTAAGCGAGATGAGCAGAGCGTCGAATTCGTCGCCAACATGCTGGGCCATGAATGCGACCTTCTTCAGGTTAATTAGTTCGCGTTCAGCATCCTGCGCGCGGCGCTCAGCCTCGGAGCTTTCAATGGCCGCAGCCCGCAGTTCACCGGGGCTGACGGGCGCCGGATGTCCCGCCGTGCTCGACTTCGAGGCCGGCTGATTACCCACGGCGTCGTTGGGATCCGGTCCGCCAGGAGCAAGTTTTCCCCGGGCGTAACCCTGCTTCTCCTGGTGAAGGACCTGTTTCAGGACACGGTGTACCATCAGGTCCGGATAACGCCGGATGGGTGAGGTGAAGTGAGTATAAGTTGCCGCCGCCAGGGCGAAGTGGCCGAGATTTTCCTCCGAATAGCGGGCCTGTTTGAGCGAGCGCAGCATGAGGTAGGAAAGAATGCGCTCCTCGGGCTTGCCTTCGATGCGCCCGGTTAATCGCTGGTAATGCCGCGGAGAGATTTCGAGGTCAATTTTTTCAAGTTGTTCATGCAGCCTCCGGTCCTGGTCGCGCTCAACTCTGCCGTGGATGCGCAGGCTTTGCCGCGCCGGCAATTTGATGCCGAGCGAATATCCGAAAGTCGAGGCAATTTCCTCGAATTCCAGGACCTTTTTCGGGTCGGGCTTTTCGTGCACGCGATAGAGCGAAGGCGCGCCTTTGCGCTCCAGATAGCCCGCTACGGTTTCGTTGGCCGCCAGCATGAATTCTTCGATTAGGCGGTGCGCGATGTTGCGCTCCGAGCGCGTGACGCCCACCATGTGCCCTGCCTCGTCAAACATAATTTCCGGTTCCGGGAGATCAAAATCGATGGAGCCGCGCTCGTGGCGGTGCTGGATGAGGACTTGGGCAAGCTCCTCCATCAGCTTGAAATTGGGGACCAGCGCCTGATACTTTTGGCAGGCGCCCGGCTCGCCGGCCAGGATGTCTCGCACCGCAGTGTAGGTCATGCGCTCCGCGCTGTGGACGGTTCCCGGCGTGATTTCGTATCGAACCGTATTGCCCCGATGGTCGATTTCCATCAGCGCGGACATCACAAGCCGGTCAACGTAAGGGTTCAGACTGCAGATGCCATTTGAAAGCTCGAGTGGCAGCATGGGCACGGCGCGATCCGGGAAATAGACTGAGTTGCCCCGCAGGCGCGCCTCGCGGTCGAGGGCCGTCGCCGGCTGGACATAATGCGCGACGTCAGCAATGTGAACCTGAAGCAGATAATGCCCGTTCCTGAGCCGCTCGACGTAAACGGCGTCGTCGAAATCTTTCGCGGTTTCGCCGTCAATGGTCACGATGGGCAGCGAGCGGAAATCGCGCCGGTCGATATGTTCGCTCTCCGAAATGAATTGAGGCGCATTTTCCGCTTCCGCCAGCACTTCCTCCGGAAACCGATGCGGGAGGTGGTGCTTGCGGACCATGACTTCCACGTCCACTCCGAACTCGTCCCGCCTGCCGAGGATTTCGATGACGCGGCCCTGCGGCTGGACGCCGGGCCGGGGAAACTCAGTGAGTTCCACATCCACAATCAGGCCGTCCAACTCGCGGCTGGAGGATTTTTGTTTCGCTCCCCGCCCTCGCTTGCCTTCGGATTCGCCGCCGAATTGCCGATGGCGGGCCGGTCCGTCCGGCGGCCACTGGTAGCCCGGCGGAATAAGGATTTCATGGGGGATGCGGCGCTCGAACGGAACCACAAAGTTGGACCGTTCTCTGATGCGGAATTCGCCCACCACAGTCCTCTGGGCACGCTCGGCCACCCGCAGGATGCGCCCTTCAACCCGATTGCTGGACGGCGCGCCGCGTGAAAAAAGAGTGCGTCCATCCGGCCTCGACCGCACCACCTGGACTTCTACCCGGTCGCCGTGCAGCGCCGTTCCCATGGCGCCCGGCGGAATGAAGATGTCCTGATCGGTGCCTTCAAGCGGCTTGTCCGGCACTACGAATCCGTAGCCGTCGCGGTGCCCCACCAGGCGCCCCGAAACAATATTGCTGGCGGCCGGTTTCGCGGCTGGCGGAGCCGCCGGTTGCTCGCGGGGGCCTTTGTGCCTGGCGGCCATAGGTGAATTCAATTCCTCGCCTTTGCGCCACGCGCGCCGATCAGATGCCTTGCCGGGGTGAGGGTTTGGCGACAGCATGAAATGGCTTTTCTTTGATTCACGGATTTTCTGGCGCTTGGAAAGATCGTTCAGCACTTGCCTCAGTTCATGGGCCTGGCTCGAGCGCAGGCCGAGTTCGCGCACCAGCTCGCGAATGCGGAAAGTTCTCGCCGGCTGCTTGCGGAAAATTTCCAACACCTCGTGCTGACTCGGGCCTTTTCGCATGTTATGCATAGCTTAACATTGAGCGAGACCCACGGCGCTGGATTGTGGAGCGTGAGTAACGCGGCGCCTGGGAGGTTGGGAGCGCGACAGATGGCGCCATTCGGGTGATTCCGAATAAGCGGCGTCAGCTTCTACTCACGGGCTTTCAGGAGCTGCTGGCTGGCCGTTATGGAAGAACCGGAAATAGAGATAGATGTTCGCAGCCATGATCACAGCGTAGAGGCAAAAAGGGGCCGCAATCTCAGAAACGTTGAAAAGATAACCAGTGAGCGAGATTCCTCCCGAAGAAGCCCCCAGCCGCGCTACCTGGTTGATCCCCAGGGCGCGGCCCAGTTCGTCGTACTTGACCATCTCGGTGAAAGCGGTGCGCTGCACCGGCAGGGCCATCACGCGCAGCGCAGGAGTCACCAGATAAACGGCCATCGCGAAAACATAAACGTGCCAGAAGGGCAGGAACAGCAGCAATGCCGATCCCATGCCGCGCGTGACGGCAATACTCTTGACGAAGCCCAGCGTCCGCTCGAGGCGCGGCGCTGCCAGGAGCGCGAACGACGCCAGCGTCCCACTGGCAAACGCGTAAACTGCCATCTCCGATTTCGGAACGCGATAAACAATCACGAAGAAAGGGATGAGGAACGGGACCACCAGACCCTGTGTGAATCCATTCAGAATACCAGTGATGGTGAACTTGCCAATCACGACCTTGCTGTGAAGCCGCCTCAGGTTGCCCCGCACTTCGACGGGCTTAATGAAGGCAATGAACACCAGCCCCGAGCCAGAGATCAGCGTGGCGTAGAGAAACACATTTCGGACATGGCCATGCCTGGCCAGCAGGGCTCCGAGCGACCCGAACATGCCGCTCAGAAAAGTCAGAATCGAAAACCAGAGGGTCCGGTTATCGGAAGTCGTCAGGCCGGTGATGACGGCGGTCTGGATGGGCTGGGCGGCCCCCCCAACGCCGCCCTCCATCAGCGATCCCGTAGCCGAATAGCCTCCCAGAGTGGTGGCGACGAATAGAGGGAGCAGGCCGTGTGAAAGGAACACGATGGTAGAGCTAACCGGAAGCAGCAAGCCCACCAGAAAAAGTGTTTTCACTCTCCCCCAGATGTCCGTCAGAAATCCGAAGAGCAGGCCCAGCGCCGCTGTCGCAAGTGCGGCCGAAGTATAAAGAAGCCCGAGTTGCAGGGGACTGTAATGCCGGTTGGTCAGCACCAGGTAGGGAAAGGCAATCGTAATCATTCCGGCCGCGACGCTGCGCGACATGCGAAAGAGGATGAAGAGGATCAGTTGCCCGCGGTGGTCGCTCATATGAGTTTGAATACCCGGACATGGGTAATTCACCAGTCTAATATGGATGCAGAAGCGAGAGCTATCGGCGCCTCAAGAACGGCGGCCTCCCGTAAAGCCGCCAGGCGCAAAGCAACAGGGGCGGAACTTATCGATTTTTTTGCGAACCTTTGCGGCTCCCGAAATGCCGGGCTGAAGCCCGGCGCTACAACAAGCCTTGGGAGGAGAGCTGCTCCCCAAGGGAGCGGTTCCTCCATGATCTCGATCGAGGGCAGCGGAAGCTCAATAAGGCCACTTCCAGTTTCTGATCTCAGGCATATCCTGGCCGTAAATCCCGATGTAGTTCTTGTGTTCGATCAGCTTATCCCGCAACGCCTGCTTGAAATGGGCCCCGATTCGGGCCAGGCGGGGCACGCGGTCCACTACATCGCCCGCCAGGTGGAAGCGATCGATGTCATTCAGCACCGCCATGTCAAAGTGCGTGGTTGTGGTGCCTTCCTCCTTGTAGCCGCGCACATGAAGGTTGCTGTGATTGGTACGGCGGTAGGTCAGGCGGTGAATCAGCGAGGGGTAGCCGTGGAAATTAAAGATGATGGGCTTGTCGGTGGTGAAGAGAATGTCGAAGTCGCGATCGCTCAGGCCGTGGGGATGCTCGCTCGAGGGCTGAAGCGTCATCAGATCCACGACGTTGATCAGCCGAATCTTGATGTCTTCAAAGGCGTGCCGCAGAATGTCCACTGCCGCGAGCGTCTCCAGGGTCGGCACGTCGCCGCAGCACGCCATCACGACATCGGGCTCATCGCCCTGGTCATTGCTGGCCCAGCTCCAGATGCCGATGCCCGCCGTGCAGTGCTTCACGGCTGCATCCATGTCGAGCCACTGCAATGCGGGCTGCTTGCCGACCACAATTACATTCACGTAATGGCGGCTGCGCAGGCAGTGGTCGGTTACGGAAAGCAGGGAGTTGGCATCGGGCGGCAGGTAGACCCGGACGATGTCCGCTTTCTTGTTGACCACATGGTCGATGAAACCCGGGTCCTGGTGAGAGAAACCGTTGTGGTCCTGCCGCCACACGTGCGAGGTCAGCAGATAGTTGAGCGAGGCGATGCGCCGCCGCCAGGGGAGTATCCGCGTCACCTTCAGCCACTTTGCGTGCTGGTTGAACATGGAATCCACAATGTGGATAAAGGCTTCGTAGCAGGAGAAGAACCCGTGACGGCCGGTGAGCAAATAGCCCTCCAGCCACCCCTGGCACATGTGTTCGCTCAGGACTTCCATCACGCGCCCCCTCGGTGAGAGATGATCGTCGGTGGGCAATATCTCCTGCATGAAGGTCTTGCCCGTCGCCTCGAACAGCGCGGTCAGTCGATTGGAATTTGTTTCGTCGGGGCCCATCACGCGGAAATTCCTTGATTCCTCGTTGAGCCTCATTACGTCGCGAAGGAACTTGCCCATCTCCCGGGTGGCTTCCGCCACCGACTTTCCAGGCGAGGGTACGGGAATTGCGTAGTCGCGGAAATCCGGTATCGCAAGGTCCTTGAGCAGCAAACCGCCATTGGCGTGTGGGTTGGCGCCCATTCGCCGGTCGCCCTTTGGCGCCAGCTCTGCCAGCTCGGGGATGAACCGTCCATCCTCGTCGAAAAGTTCGTCAGGCTTGTAGTTTTTCATCCATTGTTCGAGCATTGCCAGGTGCTCGGGATTAGTGGCTATCTCGGCCAGTGGGACCTGGTGCGCCCGCCAAGTGCCCTCCACCTGTTGCCCATCCACAACCTTGGGACCCGTCCAGCCTTTGGGCGATCGCAGGATGATCATCGGCCAGAATGGCAGGAGCTTTCCTGCCTCGCCTCGCGCGGTTTGCTGGATTTGCTGGATCTCGTTCACGATTGCGTCCAAGGTTCCGGCCATTTGCTGGTGCATGGCTTCAGGCTGGTCACCCTCAACAAAGTAGGGCTTGTGACCGTACCCCCTGAACAGGGCCACCAATTCCTCATCGCTCATGCGGCCAAGGACGGTAGGATTGTTGATCTTGTAGCCGTTCAAATGAAGTATGGGGAGGACGGCGCCGTCCCGCGCCGGGTTCAGAAACTTGTTGGAATGCCAGCTTGCGGCCAGCGGCCCTGTCTCCGCCTCGCCGTCGCCGACCACGCAGCAAACCAGTAAATCCGGGTTGTCGAATGCGGCGCCATAGGCATGGGCTATTGAATAGCCGAGTTCACCGCCTTCGTGGATCGAACCCGGCGTTTCAGGAGCCACGTGGCTGGGAATGCCTCCTGGAAACGAAAACTGCTTAAAAAGCCGCTTCATACCCTGGGCGTTCTGCGGGATGTTGGTATAGATTTCGCTGTAGGTCCCTTCCAGATAGGTGTTTGCCACCAGCCCCGGTCCGCCATGCCCGGGCCCGGTGATGTAGATGACGTTCAGGCCGAACTTCTTGATGATTCGATTGAAGTGGACGTAAATAAAATTCAATCCGGGCGTGGTGCCCCAGTGCCCCAGCAGGCGCGGCTTCACGTGTTCCGGCTTGAGCGGCTCGCGCAGCAAGGGATTATCGTAAAGATAGATTTGCCCGACCGAAAGGTAATTGGCAGCACGCCAATAGGCGTTCATCTTGCGGAGCTCTTCGGAGGAGAGTGGCTCGGTTGAAACCGTCCGCGGCGAGCTGCTTTCATGCTTTGTCTGTGTGGCCATAATTTCCTCCTCATAGCATTTGAAGCGCCCCGCCAGGAAAACGCTCTATAAAAGATTCTATTACACTGGAGCGTCCGGCTGAATTTTTAGCGGGGCACACCTTTTTCGTCAGTCACCCGGGCCGCAGTGCGCGCCTTAATCGAGTTGTGTTTGCGCGCGACTGGAAATAACATATTTCATGACCGTTTTGTTGCGGATAGACGAGAGGCGGGCTCCGGCCGCTCCGAGGTATTGAGTCCGACGGCGGGTTCTTGATGGAAGGACAGTTCTGATGCAAGCAGGTGTTTACAGCGGAGTCGAAAAACTGAAGTTGCAGGAATGGCCAAAACCTGAACCGGGCGCTGGTGAAGTGCTCGTAAAGGTGCGCTATGCAGGCATTTGCGGTACGGACATGATGATCCACGCCGGTAAGCACCCGAGGGTGGCGCCTCCGCGGGTGCTGGGCCACGAAATTTTTGGCACGGTAGCCGAGACACGCGCCGCTGACGATTCCAAAGTCAAAGAAGGGGACCGTGTGGCAGTGTTTCCCCTGATTTCCTGCGGCCGCTGCGCTCCCTGCCGCGAAGGCAATGCCCACGTCTGCGAGAAGCTTGGCCTGATCGGGATCGACACCGACGGCGGATTTGCGGAATACGTGAAAGCGGCCCCAGAGCAGTTGATCCCTGTGCCACCTGGCGTTGACGATGAACAGGCAGCGTTGGTCGAGCCGCTTTCCGTGGCGGTCCACGTGGTGCGGACCTCCGGGTTCACCGCGGGTGACACCGCACTCGTTACAGGCGCAGGCCCCATTGGAAACCTGATTGCCCAGGTGCTAAGGGCTGTCGGCGCGCGGAGGGTGCTGGTGTCAGAGGCGAAACCGTTCCGGCGGAACCTGGCGGAACGAATGGGATTTGCCGTCGTCAATCCGCTAGAGACAAAGCCCCTTGAGGCGGTTCGGCGGCTGACCGGCGAAAGCTTTGCCGACCATGTGTTCGAAGCGACGGGCGCAAAAGCTGCTTACCACGACGCCATTCAGTCCTGCAAGGTGCGCGGCCACATCACCTTCGTCGGACTTCCCAAGCTGCCGCCGGAATTGGATGTGCTCAGCCTGGTTTTCAAGGAGATTCGCACCTCCGGCGCGCGTGTTTACACCCCGAAGGATTTTCTGGTGGCCATCTCGCTGCTCGAACGCTGCGCCATCGACGTCAAGAGCGTGGTTACGGACCGCCTGCCTCTCAGAGAGATTGAAGAAGGCCTCCGCAAGATGCACGACCCCGACAGCAGCCTCAAAATTCTGTTCAACCTGTGATCGACGTTCAGACCTGTCCGGAAGAGCCTGGTCCAGGAACTGCGCTCCTGGCGGCCAAGCTCGCTTCATCGAATCCTGGCCTAACGGTGAAGTTACAACGGGTCAGACTCCGACGTTGTAGCGCTTTCGATTTTCACGTACGTAGAGGCCATCCACTGTCGGTTCCGACTCGCACTCCGCCTCAATCACGGTTACGGGGTCGTCAGGAGCTTTAACCGGCAGCCCCGTGAACTGGACCGAAATATCATCCTGCCGGAAGTTTACCTTTTTGCCTGAGGCGAACAGCCGGGCCGATTTTACCTTGGCCCGCAATCCTCCAACGGCCACCGCCGACTGCGGCTGAAAGAACGAGAGCCAGTTCCCCGCCGGCGTATCACCCGGCCAGAAATGGACGTGGATGTACAGTGTGTTTCCCTTTCGCGTAAAATTCGCGTTGGTTGTCGCGCGCGCTTCGCAGCGCTCAGCTTGATAGATGGTGGGGCCGTTCTTATCCATCCATTTGCCCACTGCCTCGAGCGTGGAGATTTCTTCCTCTGGCACTGAGCCGTCCGGCTTGGGGCCGATGTTCAGCAGGTAATTCCCTCCGCCATTGGCGCAGGTGACGAGGTTGCGCACGATGGTCCTGGCGGATTTGAAATCATCGTCAGCCTTCTGGTAGCCCCAACTGTCGTTCATGGTCATGCAGGTTTCCCAGGCCCGGCCTTTTTCTGACGCCTGGATGTGCTGCTCGGGGGTGGAAAAATCTCCGTGGAGTCCATTGCGATTGTTTACGATGATGTCCGGTTGCAGCTTGAACACCATGTCATTCATCTTTTTGGATTCCCATTGAGCAGGCGTCAGCGGCCAGTCAACGTCGTACCAGAGAATGTCAATCTTGCCGTAGTTCGTCATCAGTTCGCGAATGAGGCCGTGAGTGTAAGTCACAAAGCGCTGGCGCGCGGCCTCATTGTTTGCGCAGCGAGCGCCGTCTGGATGGTGCCAGTCCATCAGCGAATAATAGAAGCCCACGCGCAATCCCTCGGCGCGGGCGGCCTCGACGTATTCCTTCACCAGGTCACGCCCGCATGCCTGTTTGGGAGCACAGTAGTCAGTAAGCTTGGTATCGAACAGACAGAACCCTTCGTGATGCTTGGTGGTCATCACCATGTATTTCTGCCCGGCCCGGCGGGCCAGCTTCGCCCAGTCGCGAGCGGCGTTGGGCCTGGGGGTGAAGTGTTGTGCCAGCAACTGATACTGAGGGATCGGAATGCCTTCCTTTTCCATGGCCCATTCGTGCTGGCCGATCACGCTGTAAAGACCCCAGTGAATAAACATGCCGAACCTGGCCTCGTGCCACCACTTCATGCGGCGCTCTCGATCTGCGACTACCGAGGCAGGCTCGCCTGCGCCTTCGGCCTGTCCGTTTTCGGACGCAGGCCTCACTCCTGAATTACACGCAGCCGCTGCCCCCGCGGCCACCGCTGCACTTCCGGCTCCCATGAGCTTCAGATAATCGCGTCTCGTCATCCAAGCTTCACGCATAGACTTCCTCCCTCTCTTTCCCCGCCGGTTGATAAATTGACGTGCCCGTTACGTCCCCGTCGGGGACGAAAAGCCCAAAAGTCCTGATCGATATTTTGCGCTAGCGATCTTACCGCAAAACTTTCCTGCAAGGTACCCGGAAAGTGCATAGGATCATCTCGCGAGAGTTTTTACTTCCCCAATTTACCGGAATCGCCCTCGGCCTTTCATTCCGAGGCAACAGACGTTAAGCTTTTGAACAATGAATCATCATTCGCCACGAAAAATCCGGCTTGACCGGCTTCTGGTGGAGCGTGGGCTTGCCGAGTCCCGCCAGAAGGCCCAGGCGATGGTCCTTGCCGGCCAGGTGATGGTGGATGAACAGAAGATTGAGAAATGCGGAACAATGGTCAGCCTGGAAGCCGGGCTGCGCCTGCTGGGTGAAACGCTCCGTTACGTCAGCCGGGCGGGAGTGAAGCTTGAAGCTGCTCTCGACCACTTCGGCATCAATCCTACGGGCAAGACCTGTCTGGACATTGGCGCGTCCACCGGCGGCTTTACTGACTGCCTGCTTCAGCGTGGGGCTGCCAGGGTCTTCGCTGTGGACGCAGGGACCCATCAGCTAGACTGGAAATTGCGGCACGATCTGCGTGTAACGGTGATGGAGAAAACCAACGCCCGTTATCTGGACTTCGACCAGATCGGCGCGCTCGTGGCGCTGGTTACCATGGATGTTTCATTCATTTCCTCTACGCTGATTCTTCCTGTCCTTGCTCCCCTGCTTGAGCAGGGTGCCGAGCTGCTGGTGTTGGTCAAACCGCAATTTGAAGTGGGCCCGGACCAGGTGGGCAAGGGCGGCGTGGTGCGCGATCCCGAGCTGCACGAGGAAGCCGTTCTAAAGGTCGCGCAGAAAACCGCTGATTTGGGATTCAAGGAAATGGGCCGCGTTGAAAGCGTCTTGCCGGGCGCTGCCGGAAACCGGGAATTTTTCCTGCATGCTATTTGGCCGAAAAATGTCTAGAATAGTTTATCAACGATGGCCCGCGGCAGCGGCCGTCGATCAATCCGCAATGAATCCAGTGCTCTTATGACGATCAAGAAGATCGGAATTGTTTCAAAACCCAGGAAGGCGGAGATACGTGAGATCGTTCCTCAACTGGTGGAGTGGCTTCGCGAGCGCGATATTGAAGTTTCCATCGATAAGGAGACAGGCGCTATCCTGGAGAGTTCGGAAAAGTGCCTCACGCGGAATGAGCTTCCAGGGAAGGTTGATCTGCTGGTTGTGCTGGGAGGCGACGGAACGCTGCTGGCAGCGGCCCGCGCTCTCTACCGGCGCGAAGTTCCCATTTTTGCCGTCAACCTGGGCGACCTGGGTTTTCTGACTGTGATCACGCGCGATGAGCTTTACCCGGCGCTGGAGGGTGTGCTGTCCGGGAATTATCGATCTGAGCGGCGCGTTCAGATTGAGGGTGAGTTGGTCCGCGCCGATGAAGTCCTCTCCAGTTTCCGGGCGCTGAACGACGTGGTCCTCAACAAAGGAGCCATTGCGCGCATTCAGGACTTTGAGGTTTATGCCGACGGCGAGTTCATTTCGAACTATAAATCCGATGGACTGATCGTTGCCACGCCGACGGGCTCGACGGCCTACTCGCTGGCGGCCGGCGGGCCTGTTGTATCACCTTTCGTGGAAGCCTTTATGATCACTCCCATCTGCGCGCATACCCTTACCAATCGCCCGCTTGTGCTCCGCGATTCCGCCACCATCGAGATCGTGGTGAAGAGCGAGCGCGAAGCAGCTTATCTCACGGTGGACGGCCAGGTGGGCATCGCCACGCACAGCGAGGACATCATCCGGGTCCGAAAGTCCGATTCCTTCGTCGAGCTGATCCAGCCGCCCCATCGAAACTACTATGATGTCCTTCGCCAGAAGCTCAAGTGGGGAGAGCGGTGAGACGGGTACCTATAAAAATTAATATTTCGAGCGGAAGTTCACGAGTTTACGAGCTAGCGAAAAATGGCAACATAATCCTGCGGAAAGTTCGCCCGGTACCACTCAAGAAAGTCCTTGTGATCCGGCTTCGCGCCAAACCGCCTTCTAAACTCGCGCAGAAGATCGAGCGGGCGGGCCGACAACTCCGGATATCCGAAACTTCCTGCATCAATAAGGGTGCGAAATCGCTGCTCTGGCGTCTGGACCCACAGTACTGAGCGGGCGAGGTTGAGCCTGTAGTAGCCTTCAGGTTTGCGGCCTGGCTTCCGTCTCCTGTGGTCTGGGTAGTCTCCTAATAATGTCAACGCAAGACGTGTGATGCCCTCGACGTAGCCGGGCCAAAAATCTTCCTGCTTCAGAGACTCGGCGGCCGCAGCAAGCCCCGACGAGAGCATGAGTCGGTGGATTTCGTCAGTATCGACATTTGCAGCGACATAGCGATCGATCTCGCGCAATACAGCCTTGAAGCTCCTCCGCCATTGAGCGGTCGTTCGCTTTCGAATGCTTGCCTCCTTTGATACCGATCCGAAAAGCCTGGAAAGCTGGACCTGCACGGCCTTCAGACCGTCGTATGCATCGGTAGACATCGACTAATTCTCCTCGCTTCCATTCCCTTTCCGACCATTGCGCCGCGTCTGCCCCGACCGATAGACCCACGGACTAGACTGTCTCAGTCGGAATGAATTCTCAAGGGTGGTTGGATTCTCCAATATCATTATCAGAGAACTTCTCCGGCCATCAAGTCTTCCAGCTTTTCACGGGGACGAATCAATTCGACTTCGCTGCCGGAGACCATGACCTCAGGCGGGCGGGGCCGCGAATTGTAATTTGAAGAGAGGACATAACCGTAGGCGCCGGCGGTCATCACAGCGACCAGATCACCGGGTTCGAGGCAGGGTATTTCGCGGTCGCGCGCCAGAAAGTCTCCCGTCTCGCAGAGCGGTCCCACCACGTCCGCCGTGAAGGTTCTGTCCGTGCGGCGCTCGACGGGAAGAATTTGGTGTAATGAACCATAGAGCGTCGGCCGCATCAGATCATTCATGCCGGCGTCAACCACCACAAAATGTTTTTTCCCTGTGTTCTTGATGTAAAGAACGCGCGTTAAGAGCGCCCCTGCATTGCCTACCAGCGCGCGCCCCGGCTCAAGGATGAGCCGATAGGGCGTGGCGCTTATTCTTTTCTTGAGTTCCGCGGTCAGGAGATCGATTTCCAGCGGATTTTCATCCACGTAACGAATCCCGTATCCGCCGCCGAGGTCAAGATACTCCAGCCGGATACCGTCGCGTTCGAGCGCCTGCGCAAGCTCCAGGATTTCATCCAGCGCCTTGACGAAAGGATCGACATCCAGGATCTGGGACCCGATGTGGCAAGCGATGCCCCGCAGCCGCAGCTCAGGCATGGCGGCGGCGCGCCGGAAGAGGTCTACAGCCTGGTCCTTGGGTACGCCGAACTTGTGGATGAACTGTCCGGTGGAAATGTAAGGATGCGTGTCCGCCTCGACATCGGGATTGACGCGAATCGAAACGTTGGCCTGCTTCTTCAGGTGGCGTGCGCGACGCCCTATGGCCTCCAGCTCTCCCGGCGATTCTACATTGAACATCAGGATGCCGGCTGCAAGCGCCTCGTCAATTTCCGTTTCGTCTTTACCCACTCCGGAGAACACAATCGTGTCCGGGTTGGCTTCTACTTTGAGCACGCGGGCCAGCTCGCCCCGGGAAACGATGTCAAAACCCGCGCCGGCCTGCCGAAGCAGGTTAAGAATTTTGAGACTGGAATTGGCCTTCACCGAGTAGCAGACCAGGTTCGGAATTCCGGCCAGCCGGCCCTCGATCTGGCGGAAGTTCTCTTCGATGGTCGAGCGGCTGTAGACGTAAGCGGGCGTGCCGAACCGCTCGGCAACTTCGGCCAGCGATGCGCCCTCGCACTGCAATTGGTTCTGGAAGTAGTGGAAGTTTTCCATCGTGGTTTATCGGATTTCATTCACGCCCCGGCGGAGATTGCATTTCCAGCAGGGAAGATTGAAGCGCCGCGTCACGTCACCGGACGCGCGCCACCACCAGCGTCTGGTCATCGCGCGGAGGCCGCCCCTCTTCGAAGCGCGCAATCTCGTTGAACAGCAGCTCGATGTTTTCCCGCAGCGGCCGCCTGGCGTTTTCGCGCAACAGGCGCGCCACACTTCGCCCGCCGAACTCCTGGAGTTCAGGATCCATGGCTTCAACCAGGCCGTCGGAGAAGAACGCCAGCAGGTCATCTTTTTTCAGTTGGAGCGAAGTTTCCTGATACTCCGTGTGCTCCAGCAAACCCAGCGGAACTCCTTCGGCATGGATGGGGCGCGAGCGCCCGTCGCGTATCAAAAGCGGCAGGGGCATGCCGGCGTTGGCAAGGCGCAAAGTCATTGTCTTCGGTTCCCAGATCGAGCAGACGAGTGTGATGAAGTGGCCTTCCACTCTGCGTTCCAGCAGCGTGGCATTCAGCTTGCGAAGCAGTTCCGGAATGGGAAGCCGCAGCGGCGCCAGGCTTCGCAAAATTCCTCCTGCGAGCGCGCCGTACAGGGCGGCGGGGGCCCCTTTGCCGCTGACGTCGCCCACAGCCAACAGGTGGCGGTCTTTGCCGTAATTCAGAAAATCATATAGGTCGCCGCCCAGTTGCCGCGCCGGCTGGAACCGCAGATCGATTTCCAGCCCGGCAATGTTTGGCGAAGTCCCGGGCATCAAGAGCATCTGGATTTCCTGGGCGCGCTTCAGGTCGCGCTCGAGCCGCGACTCGCTTCGCAGCACGCGCTCATAGAGCCGGGCGTTTTCAATCGCAATGGCGATCTGCGGAGCGAGGGTGGAAAAAATCCGGACATGCTCATCGGTAAAAGAATTCACTGTACGGCTTTCGAGGTCCACAACCCCGATAACTTGGCCACGGTAGATCAGCGGGACCGCCATTTCAGCCCGGGTGTCGGGATAGATGCAAATGTAGCGCGGGTCCTTGCTCACGTTGTTGGCCACGACGGGCTCGAGCGAGCTGGCGGCAACGCCCACGATGCCCTGGCCAAAACGGACCGTGGTCTTGTCCGGGAGGCTTTCGTCGTGGCGCAGCGTCAGCACGGCGTTGAAGGTCTTCGCCTGCTCGTCGGCCAGCATGATGCTGAATCGGTGATAGTTCACCAGGCGCTTGGTCAGCGTCCCGATTTTGC
Organism: Terriglobia bacterium; assembly: GCA_035712365.1. Taxonomy (NCBI): domain Bacteria; kingdom Pseudomonadati; phylum Acidobacteriota; class Terriglobia; species Terriglobia bacterium. The sequence goes on along the minus strand of DASTAW010000048.1, from coordinate 351,315 downwards.
GAAGCAACTCGTTGAGGACGAGTACCGAACTCAGTTCGCGGCTGATTTCATTCAGCAATTGCAGTGTTCGGGCCTGGCGGACGCTGCGGCGGTAGAGCCGGGCGTTCTCGATGGCCATGGCCATGCGGCCAGCCAGGAGTTCCAGCAGATTGACGTGCTGATCGGTAAAGAAATCGGGAGTATCCGCTTCCAGGTCGATGACGCCAATCACGCGGTTCTTCAGGGTTAGCGGAACAGCGAGTTCGGACCTGATGCCGGGCATGGACTGAATGTAAGACGGCTCGGCCTGGACATCGTTCACAAGGATTGACTTGCGTTCGAGGGCGGCCCGCCCCACGATTCCTTCCCCTACTTTGATCCGAAGGCTTCTGATCCGCTCTTCGGGATGGCCGACGTTCGAACGGATTCTTAATTCCTGGCTCTTTTCATCCAGGAGAAGGATGGCGAACACATTGTAGTCGATGACGCGCTTGACAAGCTCCGCAATGCGCACCATCAACACTTCCAGGTCGAGCGTGGAGGTGATCTGCTCGCCAACTTCCATCAGCAGCGCCAGCAGTTCGGTTGCTCCAAGGGGTCGCACTTGTGATTTGACGATTTGCGACATCAGTCATCCTGTAAGACAGGCGGCTGCCGCCAGAATTCGAGCCGAGGTAGTGCTTCCTAGCCGGTCCGCGCCGGCCTCCAGCATCTTCAGGTCATCGGCGAGCGACCGGGTACCGCCGGCTGTTTCCACGCCCATCGATCTCCAAACAGTCCCGCGCATCAGCCGAACATGTCCCGCCCCCAGCGTGGCGCAGCGGAATGGAATAGGATTGAGAAATGAGGCCGCCAGCATTATCCGCCATTCTAACATAATCGGCCGGATTACCCCGGCCCGCGACTTCGGCCGGAAGCCGTGGCATTTCAGCCAGGACCAATTGAAAACCAGAGGGATGTACAATGGTTCTGTGGAGCGCGAGCGTTTCGAGCAACTTGCCAATGAGGTCCTGGAAAGCCTCCCCGATCCCTTTCGCAGCAGGCTTTCCAATCTCGCGATCATTGTTGAAGATTCTCCGCCGCTGGAGCCCTATCGTGGTGGTCTGCTGCTGGGACTTTTCTCCGGGGTCCCGAGGACGCTGAAAAGCGTCTTTTCCGCTGATCCCCCCAATCATATTTTTCTCTACCAGAAGAACATTGAGGCCGTCTGCTCGACCGAAGCACAAGTCCGGCGGCAGATTCGTGACACCCTTCTACACGAAATCGGACACTATTTTGGACTCAATGAAGAAGAACTCCGCGACGTTTGAACAAGCTTCCTGATTGCCAAATTCACCACCCCGCAAAGGAATTGCAAATGTGGAGCGGTTGAGGCAGTTATAATGTTTCAAATGAGAGTGTTGGCAATCGACACCACCAGTGAGCATGGAGGGGCCGCGGTTTACGACCGGGGCACATGCCTGGCTCTTGTTCAAAACGAGGGACCTGCTTCGCGCTATGCGGTCACGTTGTTTGACCTCGTGCATCGGGCGCTGACGCAGTCCGGCTTGGGATACCCCGATATCGAGCTTTACGCGGTGTCAAACGGGCCGGGATCATTCACCGGAATCCGCGTAGGGCTTGCGGCGGCACAGGGCTGGGCAAAGGCCTTCGGGCGGCCCATCAAGGGAGTAAACCTGCTGGAAGCCATGGTTGAGCAGGCGCATCCAGAAACGGACTGGGCCGTTCCGATTCTTGACGCGCGCCGCGGCGAGTTCTTTGCCTGCATTTACCGAAGAGTTGCCGATGCTGCCGGTGATCACCGCGGCTTTAAAGCGCTTGCGCAGGGTGAGCTTGTGCATCCCAAACGCCTTGACGCCATGCTGGAAGCTCTCAACCAAGGCGGCCAGTGCAGCACCTTCTGGGGCGGTACGATTGCATTTCTGACGCGCTCCCATGACCTGAAAGCGCGGTCTCTCGGCGAAAGCCTGGGGCAGGATGTCTCCAGGGTTGAACTGCCGGGAACGTTGCTTGATGCCATTGCGAGGATAGCGCTTGGCGCCTTCGAGCGGAGCGAAAAATCCACGCCAGATGAGCTGGACGCCTGCTACATCCGCCGTTCTGACGCGGAAATGAACTGGCGGCCCTCTGTGGCCAAGGCAGGAAGCTGATTGAGCAAATCGAACGCTGTCTCCTCCCCTGAGAAGCTCCGGAAAAGCTCCGTATTTGATGCCGCGGGCAAAATGCAAGTGAGGCTGTTCCGGCGGGATGATCTGGAGGCTGTCCTTGAGATTCAGAATACAATCAGAACAACTGCAGGCTGGCGAGGGCGTGATTATGAGCGGCTGGCCGCTGATCCCCAAGGAATGATCCTGGTGGCTGAGTCGGAGGCCCGGACGTTGCCCGAAATCGTGGGATTTTCGGCCTTCTATCGAATCGAGAGAGAATCAGAACTCTGGAATGTCGCCGTCCGCCCGTCTCATCGGCGCCAGGGTATTGCCCGCGCGCTCCTGAGAGAAGGGTGCAGGAGATTGGCCGAATCGGGCGCGCACAGGGTCTTGCTAGAGGTGAGGGAATCGAACTTGCCAGCGGTGGAACTCTATTATTCCCTGGGCTTTGAGTTGCTGGGCCGCCGGAAGGAGTATTACCTGAATCCGAAAGAGGATGCTCTGGTTCTTGTTTATAAGCTCGTTCAGCCGTGATCTTAGGCTTGACGCCGAAATTCGCGGTCGTTGGTCGTTGCGAAGACGCCGGGCCCGGACGCAGAGTCTCACCTCGCAATTCAACCGCCCCAGTCGAGAGGCGTCAACCGATATCGTGTAAGCGACGCACCATATGGTGTAAAGAGCTGGAAGCCTGCCGGTGGAACGCGGACTGCCGACGCCCGGCCCGAGAATCTAATGAATTGGAGCAGCTGCAGTTGTCCGGTACGGCCCGCGTTGTACCCAGGCTTTGGAACGTCTCGTGCTCGATTTGCTCACGAAGTAATCCCTAATTAGGAGGTTGTACAACCTATGAAGAAGTTCTTTACACTCATCGCCGCGATCGCTATGACCACCACCTTGTCGATGCCAGCTTTCGCTGCGAAGAAGCACAAGAAGACCGCTGCCACGACCCAGACTCAAGGCAAGAAGCACGTGAAGCATGCCAAGAAGAAGGGTGCGAAAGAAGGTCAGAAAACGGGGCAGTAAGGCGCTACTCCAGCGGCAGCTGCTTTTCAGCCGCTTTCTTCATTAAAAGCTGTATTCCTGATCATATCGTTCTTGATCGAAAACCCGGCCGTCTGGCCGGGTTTTCCTTTTCCGGTGGGCCCTGAAGCCGCCCAGGGCCTACCGTCTGAAGTGCTGGCTCCCTGCATACCTATCCACCCAGACAAGTTCATCTTTCCGGCTTGAACCCGCTGTGCGTGTGTGCTAGCCTGACGGAGTAAAATAATTCCAGAGGGAGGTGGCACACCCGTGAGCACCCCTACCGAGGCCGTCCGGGATAAATCGATGGCCAACAGCAACGAGTATCAGCGCCTTTGCGAGGAGCACGGCAGGTACGCAGCCGAACTGGATCGGCTGGAGGCTAAATCCTTCCTGACGGAAGATGAAAAACTTGAGGAAGTCAGGCTGAAAAAGCTGAAACTGCGCCTCAAGGACCAGATGACCGTGTTGCTAAAAACCGGGAAATCGGCTGCGTAGCGGGGAGAGCCGGCAGAGCGACCGATTCCTTCCCTCGCCAGTGAAGGGCTGAGTGAGGGTGCGGATATCTGTACTCAATCGTGGCGGGTGGCTGGGCCATGTCGGGCTTTGCTTCCTGAACCGGGGGGGCCTGCGCACCCAGCAGATATGGTGAAAGAGGGGTATTGGTACGGCCTGCCGCTGGTGTTAATTGCGGGCGGGCTGTTAGGCTTTGGGTTTTACTGGCCGGGCAGGTTTTTCTTTATTGCCGCCGCATTCTTTTTTATCCTCGCGCTATTCGTACTGAATTTCTTTCGCGACCCCGAACGGCTGGTTCCATCGGGGCCCGGGGTGATTGTTTCCCCTGCAGACGGACGCGTGGTGGAGATTCGCCCAGAAGACTACGCCGGCCGTTCCCGCCAGCGAATCAGCATTTTCATGTCGCCACTCAACGTTCACGTAAACCGCTCACCCGCTGCGGGGAACATCGAGAGCGTGGTTTATCGGAAAGGGTCCTTCCGAATGGCCTCCGGGCCTCGCGCATCGGTTGATAATGAATGCAACACGTTCACGGTGGCCGGCGAAAACGGCGAAATCGTTGTCCGCCAGATTGCGGGCGTGCTGGCGCGGCGGATTGTCTTCTGGAAAAAAATTGGCGACTGCGTGAAGCGCGGAGACCGCATCGGTATGATCAAGTTTGGATCGCGGGTGGATGTGCTGCTTTCTCCCGAGGTGGCCTTATCCGTGAAAATCGGCGATCATGTGAAAGCTGGGAGCACGATCATTGGCGCCAGCAGGTGAAATGGACCCCGGAGCAAACGAAGCAATGGAAGCGGCGGCGAACAACCACCGGGTGCGGCGGGGCATGTACGTTCTGCCGAGCCTGTTTACTGTCGGAACCCTGATCTGTGGTTATTACGCTATTCTGAGCACTCTGCAGGGCTCGCAATTGATAGTAGCCGGCGCAGCCGGCGCGATGGCCAGCGCCGCTTTTGACAATGCTGCCAAGGCGATCGGATGGGCGATTGTGTTCGACGGGCTGGACGGCCGTATCGCGCGCCTCACCAACTCAACCTCAAACTTCGGGCGTGAATTCGATTCGCTGGCTGACGTGATCGCCTTTGGCCTGGCTCCCGGCGTGCTTGCTTACTCCTGGGGAGTGCGCCCGGCCATCGATGCTTCGCAGCTTCCATTGACGCACCACCTGCGCGCTGTGGGATGGATTATTGGGTTCGCTTTCCTCATTTGCGGTGCGGCCCGCCTGGCGAGGTTTAACATCGAGTCCGGTAAGCCCGGCGTTGACCGCCGCTACTTTGTCGGCCTTCCCATTCCGGCGGCTGCCGGCGTAGTCGCCGCCGTAGTGCATTGGCAGAAAGATCCTGTCACTTACTGGCCATTCGCTGTGGTCTGGCTGCTGGTGGCGCTTGGCCTGGCCTTCCTGATGGTCAGCCGGGTCCGCTACTACAGCTTCAAGTCGCTTGACCTGCGCCGCCGGCGTACTTACGTAACGACTATTTTTATCGGGCTGGTCATTCTGGCCATCCTGTTTTATTCGGAACCTGTCCTGCTGGTGCTGGCGCTCAGTTACGCGATGTCGGGGCTTCTCCACGAGATTCCGGGCCGGCATCGCCCCGGACCTTCCGTTCGCGAAGAGGTGAAGGCCCGATGAAGACCGCCGGCTACGATGTGGCTGTTATCGGTGCAGCCACACTGCTCGGTAAAGAGCTCCTGGAAGTTATTGAGGAGCGCAAGTTCCCCGTCGCCAAACTGGTGACCGTTTCCGGAGAAGCCGGCGAGCCCAGTTTGCCCATCGTGGACCTCAGCCGGCGGCGCCGTGCCGCAGCGGATCACCAGGAAGAGGTTCCCGCCCGTTTTGATTTCGCATTTATCGCCGCGGAACACCCGGGGCTGGCTTCCTGGATGGAGCGAGCCAGCCGTGAACGGAACGGTCCCCAGGGCGCGCGCGTCGTCATCGATCTTTGTTCAAGCGTTTCGCAGGGCGCGACCGCCGATTTGCGGGCGCCTTTCATCGAGGGACCTTCCGCCCCCGCTCACGACTCTGCCGCCGGCAAGGGCCTCCATGTGATTAATGCTCCGCACGCGGCGACGCTGGCCACGGGCGTTCTGCTGTTGCGGCTGGCGGCACGACTGCGCCTGCGCAGCGCAGTGGCGCAAATTTTCAGTCCGGCTTCGGAAATAGGGCCGCGCGCCATTGACGAACTCCAGAAGCAGACGGTCAACCTGCTCAGCTTTCAGAAAATGCCGCGCGAAGCCTTCGGAGCCCAGATTGCCTTCAATTTGCTGCCGCGCCTGGGAGCCGGGTTCGAAAAGGCCGATGGGCTGGAGTCGCGCGTGCGAAACGAATTGAATTCCTGCCTCGGCGGCCGTGCCCCGGCGCCCGCAATCCGGCTGATTCAGGCACCTGTGTTTTACTCCACCGCCGTTTCGCTCTATGCTGAGACCCAGGAACGCGTGCCGCCCTCGGACCTGGTTGCGGCGATTGATGGCGCGCCAGTGGTGATCCGGCGGGCATCCGAGAAGGCCCCCTCGCAGGCCGATGCGGCGGGCTCCAATGATATCCTGGTTGACGCCATTCAACCCGATGCCGCGCATCCCGCGGGGCTCTGGCTCTGGGCCGTCGCGGACAACATGCGAATTGCGGCCGTCAACGCCGTCCTGATTGCGGAGGGGCTGCACCGGCAGCGCCAGCCGCTGCACCTGCTGAAATGAAACCTCTCTCCCGCGCCATCGCCGCCGCGCTTGCCGTCTGCTCCATCCTGCTGACGGTTGCCTGCGGCTACCGGGTGGCCGGCGCCTCGACGCGCCTGCCGCCCGACATCAAGACCATCGCCGTTCCTGTGTTCGCCAACAAGAGCACCCGATTCCGCATCGAGCAACAGGTCGCCGCCGCCGTTACGCGTGAGTTCATCCAGCGCACCAGCTTTCGCATCACGCCCGATCTGGCGGGCGCCGATGCCGAACTAAAGGGGACCATCAACGCCGTCCACTCCGGTGTCCTCACCTTTGACCCCAACACCGGCCGAGCCACCACGTTCCAGATCCAGGTGACCGCCGATGTCGAACTGATCGACTTCCATACCAGGAAGGTGCTGTTCTCCAATCCCAATTACGTCTTTCGCGGGGAGTACCAGGTCAGCCAGTCCACCACGGCGCTGTTCGAGGAAGACCAGCCAGCCCTCGAACGCCTCTCGCAGGATTTTGCCCGGACGCTGGTCACCGACATCATTGAGAATTTTTAGCCGTCAGCGGCTGCGCCCTTCCTGCCGCCGCTGAAGCTTTCCGCTTTCTCGGTTCGCAAAATCCGTGGGTTGAAGCCCAAGCCGGTGTGCGGCGCGGTATCGCATGCGACGGTGCTATCATGAAACGAAGGATCAGGAGGCGTGAATGGGAGAGCATCTTCAAGGCAAAGTTGCAATCGTAACGGGTGGAACGCGGGGCATCGGCTACAGCATCGCGCAGCGGCTGCTGGACGAGGGCGCCAAGGTTTTCATCTGCGGGCGCAACGCCGGACGCCTGAAAAAGGCCCTCGAGTCGCTGGGAAAGCAGTCTGAGGGCAAGGTGGGCGGTATCGCGGCGGACATGCGCCGCTACGAGGACTGCCGCAAAGTGGTGCAGGGCGCGGCGGAAAAGTTCGGCGGGATCGACATTCTAATCAATAATGCGGGGTTGGGCCATTTCAAACCCGTGGACCAGTTGACGCCCGAAGAGTGGGACGAAACCATCCAGACGAACCTCTCGGGAGTTTTCTACTGTTGCCGGGAAGCCATTCCGCTGTTGCGGAAGCGCGGCGGTGGTTACATTTTCAACGTCTCCAGCCTGGCAGGCGTGAATCCGTTTGCGGGCGGCAGCGCGTACAATGCTTCCAAGTTCGGGTTGAACGGATTCAGCGAAGCCATGATGCAAGACGTTCGGCATGAGGGCATCCGCGTCAGCTACATCATGCCGGGCAGTGTGGACACCGACTTTGGAGCCGCTCCGGGAAGCAAGTCCAGCACCTCATGGAAACTGACAGGAGAGGACATCGCCAAGGCCGTGGTGGACCTGTACAACTTCCCGAAGACGGCGCTCGCCAGCCGCATCGAAATGCGACCGTCGCAGCCGCCGAAAAAGAAGTAGCGCCTGGAGGCTCTCTGATGAAACTTCACCGGCTGAAAATCCTGCTGACGATTGGCGCCGTGATCGCCGCCGCGGCGTTCGTTTACTCGGAAGCCGCGGAGACGCCGCAAGCGCCCCAGGTGGAACTCCTGCGCACTCCGGGCGGCGGGATACAACCTCAGACCGCAATCGATTCGCGCGGCGTGCTCCACATGATTTACTTCACGGGCGACGCATCGGCGGGCAACATCGAATACGTCCGGCGAGCGCCGGGCGCGAATGCGTTTTCAAAACCCATTCGGGTGAATAGCCAGCCGGCCAGCGCCCTCGCGGTGGGCACGGTGCGCGGCCCGCAAATGGCGGTTAGTCCAAAAGGGCAAGTTGATGTCGTCTGGTTTGGCTCGTCGAAGGCAACCCCCAAAGGACCGGATGGTTCAACTCCGCTCCTGTTCTCGCGCCTCAATCCGTCCGGTACAGGCTTCACGCCGCAGCGCAATCTGGTGCAATACGCCAAGGGTCTCGATGGAGGGCTTTCCGTTGCCGCGGGCCCGAAGGGCGAGGTCTACGTGGTGTGGCACGCCACGGGAACGACTCCCGGTGAAGCTCACCGGCGCGTTTATCTGGCGCGTTCGATCGATTACGGCAAGACCTTCGCGCGCGAACGGCCGGTTTCGCCTGCTTCACTGGGCGCCTGCGGCTGCTGTGGAATGCGCGCCTTTGCCGATCGCAGCGGCGCATTGTTCGTCCTGTATCGCGCCGCTGCCGAAGACATCCATCGCAACATGACGCTGCTGTTCTCTACGAACAGCGGGCGCACGTTCCGCACGAGTGAAGTTTCGTCCTGGCAACTGAACGCCTGCCCAATGAGTACGGCCTACCTGAGTGCCGGGGGACAGCGGGTGCTGGCCGCGTGGGAAAAGGCCGGAGAGGTGTACTTCGACACAATCAATCCAGAGACCTTCCAATCCTCTTCTTCATTCGCCGCTCCCGGCCAAAGCAATGACCGTAAACATCCCGCCGTAGCCGCCAATTCTCGAGGCCAGGTGCTGCTGGCGTGGACGGAAGGGACCGGATGGAAGAAGGGTGGTTCACTCGCCTGGCAAGCCTTCGATAAGTTAGGCCAGCCCGTCGGCGCCGAAGGCCATGCGGCCGGTGTACCCGTCTGGGGCCTGCCGAGTGTTTACACCCGCCCCGACGGCAATTTCACAATCGTTTACTGAGCGGCTTCTCAAATGAAAAGCAGGCCGATGCCGATAGTTACCAGCGCCGCGCCGGCCCAGCGCTTCCAGTGGACTTCTTCCTTCAGAAAGTACTTGGCCAGGGCGACCTCGAGCACATAGCTGCTGGCTGAGACCGGCACGGCAAAACTGAGGGCCGAAGTAGAAAGCAGCGCGATCAGCGCGAAGAATGAGACGGCCATGGCCGGAATTCCGGCCAGAATAAACGGGTCCCGGGCCGCGCTCCAGCACATCCGCATGATGCTGCCCGGGCCGTAACCTTCGAGTTCGCCCTGCCGCTTCATCCCCGCGCTGCAGAGTACGTCACCGGCGGTGCCGCCGATCACCACAATCGCAATCATAAGAAAAGTCATTCCTCAGACTCCAGACGGCCGGTGGTGTGGGGCGCCGTGCGCGCGACAAGGGCCACGCCCAGGGTGATGAGGCAAATCCCCAACCAGTGAATCCACGTCACGTTCTCATTCAGCCCCACCGCACCAGCTACAGCCGAGAGAACATACGAAAACGAAGTCACCACCAGGACGTAACTCAGGTCAGCCCAGCTCAGCAATGCGAGGCGCGCGATCAGCCAGATCACCATCAAGATCACCCCTGCTGCAATCCAGAAGTGAACGAAGGCCCTGATGTAAGGCAGAGGCGACCAGGATTCAATGCCCCCGATGTGGCGCAGCCCACGCGCCAGAGCATAATTACCGGCGACATTCGTGCCGACTACAATCGCACACACGATCGCCGTCTTCCAGACCAGCCTTTGACTTTCGGTAGTTTGGGATTGGCGCTCGTTGCGTGAGTTTTCCATGCTGATTATGTTGACGGCCGGCCCCTGAGTGTCAGCGTTCCGTCGCTTCAGACCTCTTGCTGGGACACTGGTCGAAGTCAGTGCCGGGCCGGTAGGCGCCTCCGGCACGGCCCAGCGCGGCGCGCCAAATCTTCGGGCGTCAGCCCCACCGGAGTTGTGGCGTGAGGGGCATCCGACAACCCCTTCTATTTGTTAGACGCTTCGGCGCTTCACAAAGTTCGAGCAACTGGAAAAAGGCAGGTCCATCCTCTGAAAACGGCACGGCTCCCGAACCGTCTCAAGGCTCCGGAGATCGCATGAATCAAGCTTTCAGCGTGAGTCTTGCGCGCCCTCAAAGTTGCGCAGTTTGGTTGCTTCGCGGTCATCGTGTACAATCGAGTCTTCGCACCCTGCTGGCTGGGCCTTCCGTATGGCGATGCGCCCGGCAGCAACGGGAAACGCAGGGACCGCGCCGATGGGGACCGCCGCGAGAACTTCCTGCCTGATGAATCCGGAATGAAGCCATTACTGGAACAGCTTAACGCGCAGCAGCGCGCCGCCGTGGAACTCACCGGCGGGCCGCTGTTGATCCTGGCGGGGGCGGGCAGCGGCAAGACGCGCGTCATCACTTACCGCATCGCTTACCTGATCGAGGTTTGCGGCGTTCCGCCGGAAAACATTCTGGCTGTGACCTTCACCAACAAGGCTGCCGGCCAGATGAAGGACCGCGTGGCGGTGCTGCTCGAGGGAAGAATTGGCCGCCTCCCGCACATCTCCACTTTCCACTCGTTCTGCGTCAGCGTGCTTCGCCGCCACATCGAGCGCCTGGGGTACACGCGCGATTTCACCATTTATGACGAGGATGATCAGCAGCGGGCCATAAAGGTTGCGGGGCAGGAATTGGGCTTGAGTGACTGGATCAGTTCGCCGCGTTCGGTGCTGGCGCGCATCAGCGCTGCCAAGAATCGTGGCGTCTCTCCAGAGCGGATGCGGGACGGGGCTTATGACCCCTCAACGCGTAATCTTGCCGCAATCTTTGAGCGGTACGAAGGCAAGCTGCGCCAATCAAACGCACTCGACTTTGACGACTTGCTGCTGAAGACCGTGGCGCTGCTTGATGATGCTCCTGACGTGGCGGAGGAATACAACCGGCGCTTCCGCTACCTTATGGTGGACGAATACCAGGACACCAACCGGATCCAATATCAGTTGATCCGGCAGCTCACGCGAGCTCAGCAGAATATCTGCGCAGTGGGTGATGAAGACCAGTCGATCTACCGATGGCGCGGGGCCGACATCGAAAACATCCTGAACTTTGACCAGGATTATCCCGGCACAGCCATCATCCGCCTGGAACAGAATTACCGCTCGACGCAGATGATTCTGGATGCGGCCACAGCGGTGGTCAGCCACAACGTGGCGCGGAAAGGCAAATCCCTGCGCACTGACCGCGGCGCAGGTCTGCGCGTGGGGCTTTACGAAGCGCGTAATGCGGATGAAGAAGGATGGTTTGTTGCCAGCGAGATTACAAAGGCGCTGGGCGAGGATTCGGTGGAAAGCGTTGGCGTGCTGTTCCGCACCAACGCGCAGTCGAGGACGCTGGAAGAAGCCCTGCGCAGGAATCGCATCGAATACCGCGTGGTGGGCGGGACCAGTTTCTACGACCGCTCGGAGATCAAGGACACGCTGGCATACGCGCGGTTGGCCAATAACCTGCGCGATTCCTCCGCCATGCAACGCATTCTCAACACGCCGCCGCGCGGCATAGGAGATACCACCATCGAACAACTCCAGGCACTGGGCGCAGAGCGCGGCGTGACACTGTGGGAGGCCCTGAAATACGCTTTGGCAGCCGGCACGCAGACATTTTCGAACCGAGCTCTGAAGGCGCTGGATGATTTCCACTCGCTCATGACGGGCCTATCGGCCGACCGCGAGACGCATTCGCTCAGCGAGTTCTTCCGCGCCATTCTCGACCATACGCATTACATTGAAATGCTGGATGCAGAAAATACGCCGGCAGCGGAAAGCCGCATCGAGAACCTGCGCGAACTTGTGAATGCCGCCGCAGAAGCCGAAGAGCGCGGGGAGCGGCTGACGGATTTCCTGGACCACGCCGCGCTGGTTTCAGACGCCGACAGTTACGACGAGCGCGCCCGCGTGACGCTGATGACCCTTCACAGCGCCAAGGGCCTTGAGTTCTCCGTTGTTTTCCTGGCGGGCATGGAAGAGGGCCTCTTTCCCCATAAGCTTTCAGGCGATGATGACGCCGCCCTCGAAGAGGAGCGGCGCCTGTGTTATGTAGGCATGACGCGTGCCCGTGACCGCCTGGTGCTCACCTGGGTGCGCGAGCGCCGTTTTTACGGCCGGCAGTCGCAGGAAGGCACAATGCCTTCGCGCTTCCTGAGCGAAGTCCCGCAGGAGCTGATCGATCCGCTCAATGCAGCAATGTTTTCTTCCAAGCCGCGCACGACGTGGGGCAATGCTGTCAATTCCGTTGACGGTATTGAAAGGTTTTTCTCCGAGCGCAGGCGCGAAGTGGGACCACCCAGCTCAGAACCGGCGATTCCGCATTCCCGGCAGGCGACCCCGGCGCGCTGGCGACAGGGCTCGAAGGTGCGACACCCCAAATACGGGATCGGGACAGTTCTCCATTCAGAGGGGGAAGGTGCAGACACCAGGGTCACCGTCAGCTTTCCCGGTTATGGCCGCAAGAAGCTGGTGGAGCGTTACGCCTCCCTCGAGAGAATCTGATGCGGTGGCGTATTGGCAGCGGAAGGCAAGCGATGGCGTACCAAGCAGCCTCCGATGAACAGAGAAGCGGGCACGGCGCACCTTCCGTGTGGAAATGCCGTATCGGAGTGCGCATCTTTTGTGGGGCTTCAGCTTGTGTGATTGCCTTCCTGGTGGCGGCCGCGACAGTGCGGGCCGCGCCGCCCAGCGCCTCCACAATCCTGCGGAGGGTTGGCTACGTTTACGGCCACCTGAACAATTACCACATCGCCGCTACGCGGGAGAGCTTTTTCCTGCAAGCTCACTCTGGCTTCTCCCGCCACTCGGAAATTTCGCTGGATGGCGACTGGCAGGGCCGCGCGCGAATGACGCTGACCGGCGATGAACCCGACGTTCTGATCGTCAGTGACGGGAAGACAACCTGGCAGTACGCGCCCGTTAAGAACCAATATACCCAACGCGCGGGACCCGCGCTGAGGGATGGGTCCGGCGCGCAGGGGCCCGCTGGCGGCCATGAAGACGTGTTTCAGCAAGCATACGAGCTTCTGGTGGGCCACTTTGCGGAGCTGGCCCAACTGGAAAAGAATGCAACCCTCGAGGACAAGGAAAAGATTGAGTTCAAGGGCAGGCAGACCCTCTGCTACCGGATTGCGATCCGCTTGGAAGGCGTGACGGACGAACTGTGGATCAGCAGGTCGAGTTTTCTCGTACTGCGGGAGAAGAGGACCCAGGCCCCCGCAAGCTCAGGCAGCCGCACGCTGGTGAATGATGAAATCCGCGTCCGTGAAATCGCTACCCATGCCGCGCGCCCTCCGGATTTATTCACCTTCGCGCCGCCCGCCAATGCCTGGCGCGTTGTGGCGCTGGAACTCCCCGGCGAGGGCCAAGGTGTTGAGGGAATTTCAGCGGGAAATTTTACGCTGAATGACATCGAAGGGAACAGCGTCAGCCTGAGCGACTTTCGGGGCAAGGTCGTGCTCCTGAGCTTTTGGGCGACGTGGTGCGCTCCCTGTAAGCGCGAGTTGCCGATCCTTCAGGAAATCTTCGTGGGGCGCAAGGACGTGGAGGTCCTCACCGTCGATGATGAGGACCCGGCGACCATCAGAAGTTTTCTACATGAAAACCATTATGGCTTTCCGGCGCTCATTGACCCGGATCGAACGCTTTTCAAGAAGTTTGCTGTACACTTTATTCCCACGGTGCTCGTAATCGATCAGGAAGGCGTCATCGTTCATGAAATCGTGGGATGGGAAGGCCCGCAGAAACTGCTGGCGGCGGTCGACGCCGCACGATCCAAGGAGGCGGGGCCAAGAGGTTCAGGAATAAGCGGAGCAAACCTACTGCACAGATGAACCAGGAGACGACAGGTGAATACGAAATCAGTCAAAGACAAGGCAGAGCGAAAGAAAAAGAAGCGGGAGGCGCGCAAGAAACAGCCTCCCAAACCCAAGCAGACTGAGCCGCGCGGCTCGCACAGACCCAAGGTCAAGAAGAGAGGCCCAGGCCAGGCCACACGCAAGTAAGTAGAAGGTCGCTTGCGGCGGGCGTGCCGCGCCATCTCTGCCTCCGCATCGGTGTCCGGCGGCAGCTTGTATTTAGGATACGCCGGCCGCTCTGAACATCCGATTTATGGTCCGCCGCTCCGGCACTTCCCGATGCTTCTTCTAAAGGAGTGTTTTGGTCTCACAATTCCGTCGCACGAAGAGCATTGAAAAACTGCTTGCGGATGCCGATGCGCCTGAGCATCGGCTTCGCAAGACGCTCGGTCCGTGGTCGCTGACGGCCCTGGGCGTAGGGGCGATTATCGGCGCGGGCATTTTTGTGCTGACGGGCACTGCAGCGGCGGGCGAGAGCCTTGAGACCCACTCTCTGCTCAAGGCCCCTCTGCTCAGCGTCCTTCTTCACGGGGAGCACGCAATTGGGATGTCAGGCCGGCCCGGCGCGGGTCCGGCCATCGCCCTTTCTTTCTTCCTGGTGGCGGTGGCCTGCGGGTTGGCAGGACTCTGCTACGCGGAACTGGCTTCCATGATTCCGATTGCGGGCAGCGCATACACGTACACCTATGCGACGCTCGGCGAACTGGTGGCCTGGATCATCGGGTGGGACCTGATCCTGGAATACGCGGTCAGCAACATGGCCGTGGCGGTGGGCTACTCCGCTTACTTTGATAGCCTGCTTCATAACCTGGGTCTCTCTCTGCCCGCACAGCTTTCCGAGCCCATGCTCGATTCATCCCTCCACTTCAGTGGGTCGTATTTCAACCTGCCGGGCTTCCTGGTGGTGATGGTTCTCACCGTGGTTCTGGTGATCGGCATCCGGGAAAGCGCCGGCGCCAACAACTTCATGGTAGCGGTCAAGATCGCCGCCATTGGGATCTTCGTCATCTGGGCTTCCGGACATGTACATCCTTCCAACTGGGCGCCCTTTATGCCCAATGGTTTCCAGGGAGTGCTGACGGGCGGGGCCATCGTCTTCTTCACCTATATCGGCTTCGATTCGGTCTCCACCGCCGCTGAAGAGTGCCGCAATCCGCAGAAGGATGTTCCTTTCGGCATCATCGCCTCTCTGGTTGTCTGTACGGTTCTTTATTGCACGGTGGCGATTGTGCTTACCGGAATTCAGAACTGGCAGACCTTGCGAAACGCGGCCCCGGTGGCCAATGCCCTGGCCGCCATCGGGCTTCCTGGCGTGGAACGCTGGGTGACCATCGGCGCGCTCACGGGCATGCTCAGTTCGCTGCTGGTGTTTCAGCTCGGACAGGCCCGCGTGTGGTTTGCCATGTCGCGCGACGGGTTGCTGCCGAGGATTTTCTCAAAAGTTCACAGGAAATTTCGCACACCGCACGTCAGCACCTGGACAGCGGGTCTGTTTGTCGCTATCCCGGCGGGTATTTTCAACATCGGGACACTCGCTGATCTTTCCAACATTGGAACTCTGTTTGCTTTCCTGCTGGTGTCGCTGGGGGTTCTTGTGCTGCGCCGAGCCCAGCCGGACCGCCGCCGTTCCTTTCGCGTTCCCTGGGTGCCCCTGATTCCCATCGCGTCCATGGCCTGTTGTCTGGTCCTGATGGCCAGCCTGCCAGTGGAAACCTGGCTGCGGTTTCTGGTGTGGCTCGTCATCGGTCTTGTCATCTACTTTACTTACAGCCGCCGTCACAGCGAGTTTGCCCGTGAGGGTTCCACGGGGCCGGAAATGACCGCCGATCGTGGCGCTGGTCTCCCCCACTACGGCCAAACGTAAAAAAGGGCGACGCGCCATGTTGTAGAATAAGAAGGATACTCGTGCATCCCGATGGCATCACAACCGGACAGGATGAAGCTCAAACCTACATCTTCTGAATCCGCCCCCTGCCCTCAGCAGAAATGTATCCACATCCTGGGCGTATTTTTTGTGCTGGCTGGCGTCGCACTCCTCGCGGCCCCACCCGCGTATGGCTGGGGACGGCAGGCCCACCGGCTGGCGGATGACTGGGCCATCGGCACTCTCCCTCCGAATTTGCACAGCTACTATCTCTCAAACCGCAACTTGATTCTCGGCCATGCGAACGATCCTGCAGAGTGGATAAAAAAGGACCGATATGAGGAGATGCGCCACTACATTTTTCTCAACAAGTATGGGATGTTCCCTCACCTCGAGCTTCCGCACTCCTACAAGGCCGCCGTCGCAAAGTACGGGGCGAAGCACATCACGCGCAACGGCGTGCTGCCCTGGCAAATCGGAGAATACAGTCTTAAACTGACCAACGCCTTCCGCGCCCACGATTGGGAGCAGGTGAAGCTGAACAGCGCGGCGCTCGCCTTCTATGTGGCGGATGCTCACGACCCATTACACACAACGCAAAATTACAACGGCCAGATGACCGGGCAGACCGGGCTCGAAATGCGCTTTGGCGACGAGCTGGTCGAACGCTTTTCCCACTTTTTCATGTTCAGGCCTGACAACGCGGCAAAGGTAAGTGATCCCACTGAGCAGGCCTTCCAGATGATCCTGGAAGCCAACACCTGGGTTAATCAGATAGTCCTGGCCGATCTTGTGGCCCAGCAGGGCCGGACGGGCTACACCGATGCCTATTTTGACGCTTTCTATTCTCGAGTAGGATCGACAGCGATGAAGGAGATCAGCGAAGCTGCGCACGATATTGGTTCTTACTGGTACAGCGCGTGGCTCAACGCCGGTCGCCCTGACTTGCCCGGCCATTAGTTGCTCCCGAGAACCTTCCCTTGCGGGTGCCTCGCGGATACACCTGGCGCGCCTTGAAGGATATTCACATGCCCCTTCCCAACGGCTTCATCACAAAGCTGCCCAAAGCGGAACTCCATCTGCACCTGGAGGGAAGCCTGCGGCCGGACACGCTGCGCGAGCTATCGCGGGGCAAGGGCAGCATGGAGAGTAAAGTCGCGCAATGGATTCTGGAGCGGGAGCTGCAGGGTTATCGCTATTCGACGTTCGCGAATTTCATCGAGGCGTTCAAGTTTGTCGTCCTGCTGCTCGATACTCCGCAAGACTATGCGCTGGCAACCGTCCGGCTCATGGAGTGGCTGGCAGAGCAAAACGTGAAGTATGCGGAGATCACGCTGGCCGCGGGCGTGATCCTCTGGAAGCAGCAGCGGCTCGATCAGGTGTATGAGGCCGTCCACGCCGCGTCGATCGAGGCTGGAGCGCGTCTCGGCATGAAGGTCAGCTGGATTCTTGATGCCGTCCGTCAGTTTGGGCCCGATCACGCGCGCGAAGTGGTGAAGTGGGCAGGCCGGTACCGGTCCGACGGAGTTGTGGCGTTCGGACTGGGCGGCGATGAGGAGCGCGGCCCGGCACGCCTGTTTGCAGACGTTTATCGCCAGGCGCGCGACTGCGGCCTGCACACCCTGGCCCATGCGGGAGAAACCACCGGGCCGGACAGCGTCCGCGACGCGGTTGAGCTGCTCAACGTGGAGCGGATTGGCCACGGCCTTGCGGCCGCCCGCGATCCCGAAGTGATGGCGCTCCTGCGCGATCGCGGAATTCCACTCGAGGGCTGTCCCGGCAGCAATGTATCGATAGGGTTGTTGCCGGAGTTTCGTGACTATCCGCTGCCGACATTATTGAACGCCGGAGTTACGATAACTCTGAATTCGGACGACCCGGCCCTGTTCGGAACTTCTATCGAACAGGAATTCACGAAGGCTGCCGCTGAATTTGCGCTTTCTCCGGTTCAGACGGTGGAGCTTTGCGAAAACGCGGTACGCGCTGCCTTTCTGCCGGAACACGAAAAGCAAGCACTGATCAAGCAGATCGAGCAGATAGCTGTTACGTAACCAGGAACGCTGGCCGCGGCCGATTGGCGAAAGGAAATCGACTGAATGAAGGCACCCATACGCGCTATTTTCCTGGATGCAGGGTACACCCTGCTTTTTCCACAGCTTGAAAGGCTTGCTCAAGACCTCGAGGCTGCCGGCTTTCCGGCCCGCGTCGAGCAATTCCACCAGGCGGAGCGTGCGGGGAAGAAAAAACTGGATGAAGTGCTCTGGCCGCAGATTCGGAACGGGCGCATTCCTCGAACCACTAACCATGTTTTCTGGGAGCATTATCTCACGGCCCTGATGGACCAACTCGGGCCCCCGGCAGAGGCTCGCAAGGATCTCAGCGATCGAGTAATTGCGGGATTTCGGGATACCCGCACCTGGTCCAAGGTCCTTCCGGACACGCTCCCAACTCTCCAGAAACTGAAGTCGGCGGGGTACTACCTCGCCGTGATCTCGAATTCCGACGGCACGGTCGAAGGCGAGCTCCAGAGCGCCGGTCTTCACGAATACCTGGAGTTTGTGATCGACTCTTCAGTTGTAGGCGTTGAAAAGCCGCATCCCGAGATTTTCAAGCTGGCCCTGGACCGGGCCGGCTTTAAGCCTCACGAGGCGCTTTATGTGGGCGACACGTATCCCATCGACATGGGCGGCGCCGAACTCGCCGGCCTTCACGGCATTCTGATCGACCGCGTGGGCGCTTATCCGGACGCGGAATGCCCCCGCATCACCTCAATCTCCCAACTGATCGACCTTTCGGATCTGGTCGACCGTTGAAAGGCAGTGCCGTCGGGTTATCTTGAATAATTCCAATCGGATGGGCCGACGCTTAAAATCTGTTGACAGGGCTGGGCAGGGTTGTTACAATCTTGTTTATTCATCTATGGCAGTCTCGATGAACAAGCCGGTTAATGGCGCAGGCGCACAGCGGATGTGTATGTGTTGTTGTACGTCTTCCGTTGGTGGGCGCCGTGTGGCTGGAATTAACGACTTGTAATTCGAACTTCCAGTAGTTCTTAAACGGACGCCCGCTGACGAAAACGTTGGCGGGCGTTTTTGTTTTTGGACGCTCTACGAAATGGAAGCTGGAGCAGGAAGCTGGAGGAGAAAAAAAGGAAATGATCGAACCCCACGGAGGACGGCTCGTAAATCGTTTGATGAGCGGAGAAAAGGCAGCGGAACTGGAGGCTGCCGCTCTGGCGCTTCCCGTGATCCAACTGAATCCCTTTGAAGTTTCTGACCTGGAGATGTTGGCCATCGGCGCCTTCAGTCCGCTCGAGGGATTTATGGGAAGGGCGGATTACACCCGGGTCATCAATGATAAGCGCCTGGCCAACGGCCTTCCCTGGACGCTGCCGGTTACGCTGGCCGTCAACAAGGAAAAGGCTGATAGCCTGAAGAATGCTTCGCGCCTAGCCTTGGCGGACGACACCGGCACGCTCCTCGCAATTCTTGAAATTCAGGACATTTTTCATTACGACCGTGAGGCGGAATCCGTGGCGGTCTTCCGCACGGCCAATAGCGACCATCCGGGCGCCCGCTACGTGGCTTCGCGGGGTGACTGGGTCATCAGCGGTCCAGTGGAAGTTTTCCGGCGTCCAAACGGAGAATTTTCAGAATACAAGTTGGGTCCTGCTGATACCCGCAGAATTTTTTCGGAGCGCGGATGGAACACAGTGGTCGGCTTCCAGACCCGCAATCCCGTGCACCGCGCTCACGAGTACATCCAGAAGGCCGCTCTCGAAATTGTTGACGGGTTGCTGCTGCACCCCATTGGAGGCGAGACCAAGTCCGATGACATCAACCTGGAGGTCCGGCTGCGCTGCTACGAAGTGCTGCTTGAGAACTACTACCCGCGCGACCGCGCGCTGCTGGCCTTGAATCCTGCTTCCATGCGTTATGCCGGCCCGCGGGAAGCCATTTTCCATGCGCTCATCCGCAAGAACTTTGGCTGCACGCATTTCATCGTGGGGCGCGACCACGCCGGGGTCGGGAATTATTATGGCCCATACGACTCCCAGAAGATCTTCAGCGAGTTCGGCAAGGATGAACTGGGAATCATACCGCTGTTTTTTGAACACACCTTTTACTGCCGCGAGTGCTCCGGCATGGCCTCGCAAAAGACCTGCGGGCACGATAAGCAGTCCCGCGTGATGCTGAGTGGCACCCAGGTGCGCACTGTGCTGCGGGATGGCGGACAGTTGCCGCCCGAATTTACCCGGCCCGAAGTGGCGGCGGTCCTTCACCAGGCGTTCAGCCAGCAACTCCAGCAGGAGGCAGCGTGCTGATAAGTTTTCTTGCCTTCATCACCGGCATCCTGGTCGGCCTGACGGGCACGGGCGCGGGCGTCATCCTGACGCCACTCCTATTGATCCTGACCCCGTTCAGCGCGCTGACGGTGATCGGCACTGACCTGATGAGCGGGGCACTCACCAAGCTGGTGGGCGTGGTCGAGCACCGCAAGCTGGGGCAGGTACGGTGGAACATGGCAGGATACCTGCTGGCGGGAAGCATCCCCGCTTCGCTTGGGGGCATCCTGTTTATCCACTTCCTGAAAAGCATGATGTCTGAAGGCCAGCTCGACCATGCCTTAAAGGTTCTACTGGGCCTCACTCTTTTCGGCGTCTCATTTTTCCTGCCTTTCCTGCGGGGCAAGCAGCGGGTGGTTTCCTCCGGTCTTGCAGACCTCACTTGGCGAGAGGGCGGCCTCAAACTGGCTTGGGTGGGCGCGATCGTCGGGTTCCTGGTCTCCATGACCTCGGTGGGCAGCGGAAGCTTGCTGATGATCGCCTTGCTGGTGCTGGTACCGTTGCCGCTTGGGAGCCTCGTGGGGACTGACATCCTCTTCGGGCTGGTCACGACGGCGCTGGCCGGGTCGCTGCACTGGGAGATGGGGAATTTCAACGCCAACCTGTTCCTGCTGCTGGTGGCGGGCGAAGTGCCCGGGGTGATTATCGGCAGCCGGCTGACCCGCCGCATTCCCGAACGTTACATAACCTGGCTGTTCAGCATCCTCTACTTTTCGCTGGGGGCGCGCTTGCTCATCGGCTAGATGAGGTACGGGGCATGGCCTGCCGGCCATCTAACTCTGAAATGGACGAAAGGAAGATATGGAACTTGGAACAGTAGATATTCCTGAGATTGCTAAGTTACTTGCCGAGCGGCATCCAATTGAGATCGTGCAGTTCGCGCTCGAAAACTACTCGGACGGCATCGGGATCAGCTTCAGCGGGGCGGAAGACGTTGTCCTGATCGATCTGGCGGCAAAAGTGGGCGGCAAGTTCAGGGTTTTTTCGCTCGATACGGGAAGGCTTCATTCCGAGACCTACCAGTTCATTGACAAAGTCCGCCAGCACTACGGCCTTCCGATCGAGATCTTCTTCCCGCAAGTGGCTGCAGTGGAGAAGCTGGTGAAGGAGAAGGGGCTGTTTTCTTTCTACCAGGACGGCCACAAAGAGTGCT
The DNA here is from genome assembly GCA_035712365.1 of Terriglobia bacterium. Taxonomy (NCBI): domain Bacteria; kingdom Pseudomonadati; phylum Acidobacteriota; class Terriglobia; species Terriglobia bacterium. Next base: position 330,089 of record DASTAW010000048.1, on the reverse strand, counting down.
GCGGGGTCCGCAAGGTTGAGCCGCTTAAGAGGGCGCTTGGAACTCTCGACGCCTGGGTCACCGGCCAGCGACGCGATCAAAGTCCTTCCACGCGCGCGCAGGTGGCTGTGGTTGAAGTTGATCCCGTCTTTTCCACGCCCGAAAGCGACCTGATCAAATTCAATCCTCTGGCCAACTGGAGTTCCAGGCAGGTCTGGAATTACATCCGCGAAAACAACGTTCCTTTCAACCCTCTGCACGAACGCGGCTTCGTTTCCATTGGATGCGAGCCCTGCACGCGTGCGGTGCTGCCGGGGCAACACGAACGCGAAGGGCGCTGGTGGTGGGAAGATCAGACGAAGAAGGAATGCGGGTTGCACGCCGGCAACGTTGAAGCGCAAGCAAAGGCATAAGAATCGGTCCTGAGCGGAGTGGAAGGGCTGGGATAATCCGCGCCCTCCGGGGTGCCGTCAGGCTTAGCTACTGGCCGAGAAGGGTCTTGGTTTCCCGTAGCTCGTTGGGGACAACTTGCTGCAAGCCTTCATAGAGGCGGCCTGCAATTTCAGCAGCGTGCGGGCCGTCCATTGGCCAGCCTCCTCGCAACAGGACTACAACCACGTATCGCGGTGGCGCGTCGGAGTAAGAAAGGAACCATCCCAGCCTCGCGCCGTCTTCACTGCACGTCCCTGTCTTCCCCAGTATTTGCACAACTCCGTCGTTGGCCAGGCGGGCTGTGCCATACGATACCGCTGCCGCCATGCCTTCCCTCACCTCAGGGAATTGTGCTTGCAGGTTGCTCAGTTGGCGTCGCACCTGGGGCTGGAAATTTACCAGTTGTGCCTGTGTCCGTGGATACTGCAGGTAGTAGAGCGTTCCGCCGTTGGCGAAGGCTGAAGCCACGGCCGCCCATTGCAGGGGCGTCACCTCGATCCCTTTGCCGAGATAGGCCAGATAACCCACCTCCCCGTCGGTGGGAGCTTCGGCCGGAAATTCGCCGGGCAAATCTCCCTTAATGTCCAGGCCCGCCTTCGCTCCCAACCCGAACTCAAGCGCGTAACGGGACAGGACCGTAAAACCAACCATCTGGCCTAGCTTGTAGAAGAACCGATTGTTTGAATGCGCCAACGCATCCGTCAGATCCATCCTCGAGCGGCGGCCAACATAGAGTTTTGTTTGCGGCGTAATGATGCCTTCATTCAGCGCCGCCAGGGCCACGATAGGCTTGAAAGTTGAGCAGGGCCGGAAAGCTCCGCTGAAAGCCAGTTTCTGGTTGACGACCGTGAGGATCCGGCCGTCGCTCGGATCCACCACCACGATGCTTCCATTCAGTTTGCCTAATGCCTGGAGCGCGGCCTGGCGCACGCCGGGGTCGTCGCCTTCCGTGATGTCGCCCGCGCCGGGATTTTGGTCGTAGGAACTGACAAGCCACGGACTCCAGCGCCTGCGGACCCGTCGTCGCCTCGAATGGCGGATGAGTCGATGCACAACCGGCGTCCGGGCGGCTGCCAGCACCTGCGGAAGAATTCCGCCGGGAAGGATGAATCCCATGAGCGCTGAGAGCACAACCAGCAGAGGAATACGTCTCTTCAATTGTCTCCCAGCGTGCACAAACATCCTCTCGCGGGCTGGCGCACCGTCTAAAAGCTTTATCAACAACGCATATGGCTTCTGGATCTCAAGCCGTTTTGCAGGCAGGACTACTTCTTGCCTTTTGCCGCGCCAGCATCGGCTGGCTCAGCCTCCTTCGACGACGGCAGATTCAGTGCTTTGCGCAATTCTCGTTCAATCTTTTCGTAAACATCCGGATTCTGTTGCAGGAATTGGCGGGTGTTTTCCCGCCCCTGCCCAATCCGTTCTCCAGCAAAGGAATACCACGAACCGCTCTTTTCAATCAAGTTCATTCCTGCGGAGAGGTCGAGCAGGTCGCCTTCCTTCGAAATGCCTTCGCCGTACAGGATGTCGAATTCGGCGTCGCGGAACGGAGGCGCCATCTTATTTTTCACCACCTTAACGCGGGTCCGGTTGCCCACCACCTTGTCGCCATCCTTAATTGAGGCAATCCGGCGGACATCCAGGCGCACGGATGAGTAGAACTTCAGCGCGCGCCCGCCTGTGGTAGTTTCAGGATTGCCGAACATCACCCCGATCTTTTCTCGAATCTGATTGATGAAAACGAGGCAAGTCTTTGATTTTGAAACCAATGCGGTCAACTTGCGCAGCGCCTGTGACATCAACCGGGCTTGCAGGCCGGGCATGGAGTCGCCCATGTCGCCCTCCAGTTCGGCCCGTGGAACCAAGGCTGCTACCGAATCTATCACAATGATATCAATGGCGTTTGAGCGTACCAGGGCCTCCGCAATTTCCAGCGCCTGCTCACCGAAATCGGGCTGCGAAACCAGCAAGTTGTCAACGTCCACGCCCAGCCTCGCAGCATATTTCGCATCCAGGGCGTGCTCGGCATCCACAAAGGCCGCCATCCCGCCGCGTTTCTGGGCCTCGGCTACAAGGTGCAGTGTTAAGGTGGTTTTGCCGCTGGCTTCCGGGCCGTAAACCTCTATCACGCGGCCGCGCGGAACGCCTCCCACGCCCAGCGCTGCGTCCAGGGAAAGCGCCCCCGTAGGAATCACCTCTACCGGTACCAGCGCCCCTTTCGATCCCAGGCGCATGATGGAGCCCTTGCCGAACTGCTTTTCGATTTGAGTCAGGGCCACCTCGATGGCCCTCATACGTTCAGTTCGTTCTTCTGGCATTCTCGAACCCTCCCTTTGTCCCTCAGGCGTGCTTGACAGGTCTTATGCGACGGCTGGTTTTCCCTGACTTTTCTCTTCGTGGAAGCCGCGCCGACTCTCGATTGGGCTACGCCTTTGCGTAACTGTAGAACCCTCTCCCCGATTTGCGCCCCAGCCGGCCCGCCTCCACCATTCTTTCCAGCAGCGGGCATGGCCTGTATTTTGAATCGTGAAACCCTTCGTGGAGCACGTTCATGATGTCCAGACATACATCCAGGCCGATCAGGTCGGCAAGCTCCAGCGGTCCCATGGGATGGTTCATGCCCAGCTTCATCACTCCGTCCACACCTTCCGGAGCGGCCACACCCTCCATCACGGCATAAACGGCTTCGTTGATCATCGGCATCAGCAATCGGTTTGAGACGAATCCCGGCAAGTCCCTGGCGCGGATGGGCGTCTTGCCCACCGAGGTAGCAATCTGCTCGGCTGCTGCCACGGTCTCTTCCGCAGTATCAAGCCCGGGAACAATTTCCACAAGTTTCATCACCGGCACGGGATTGAAAAAGTGCAGCCCAACAAACCGCGTCGGGCGCCGTGTCACGCTCGCAAGGCGCGTGATCGAAATCGACGAGGTGTTGCTGGCAAAAAGCGCTTCCGGGCGGCAGAGGACGTCAAGCGAACGGAAGACTTCCGCCTTAATTTCAAATTTTTCCGTGACCGCCTCGATCACCATGTCGGCGGAAGCAAGAGCAACCAGCTCAGTGGTGGTCTTCAGCCGGTTTTCAGCCTGCTGCTTTTCCTCTGCCGTCAGCCGGCCTTTCTCAACCTCGCGCGCCAGACCCAACGATATCTTTTCCGCCCCGCGCCCCACCAGTTCCTGTGTGGTGTCGTGCAGAACTACGGAATACCCGCTGCGGAGCAGCACCTGCGCGATTCCGCTGCCCATCGTCCCCGCGCCTACAACGCCAACGATCCGAGTTACGCCTTTTTGTGACGACCGATTTTCTGCTTCCGCCATAAGCATATAACAAGACCGGGCAGTCCCCCATTCTATCTGAGAACTTCACCGATGCGAGACCATCGAACGTGGCGATTTACAGCGTCCCACGAAAAATAGATTGAACTAACCTTCCCCAGGATATCAGCCTGCGGGACAAAGCCCCAGTGACGGCTGTCATACGAATGTAGACGGTTATCACCCATGACAAAAAAGTCGCCAGGTGGGACGTGGATGCCGTCGCTGCGGATGAACTGAGGCATCTGCTGTACCCATTTAGGGTCGAATGCCGCAGAAACAAGTCTGGCCGCCGGGAAGTCTGGGTAAGGCGGAAAGTCGTCGCGCAAAGGCATCGGCTGAGTTGGCGGTTGCACGAATGGCTCGTCCAGAGGCTTCCCGTCGGTAAAGGCCTTTTCATCTTTGACCTTCAGTATTTCTCCACCCGTTGCGACAATCCTTTTGGCGTACACAACCGAGGGATTGGTGGGGAGGCGAAAGGCGATTATGTCGCCAACCTGCGGCGTACGCCCTGTATAGGCTCTCTTATCAACCAGGAAATAATCTCCTTTCAACATTGTAGGAAACATGGATTCTGACGTAACTTTGCGACCTTCCATAAATTCAGAATGGATAATAGACTTCAGTGAATCTTGCCCTGCCCCAAATAGGACTATTAAAAGAACGTAAACGTACCACCGGTTGTAGGCTCTCAGCCGGTAGTCACGGGGAGCTTTACGAGCGCAGTAGACGGAGTCCCCTAGAACGTAGGCTCCAGCCGATAGGATTATTAGTGACGGTGCGAGGATATTCCAAGGCTGGAGCGGAATGAACAGCGATTTGAAGTAGACCAGTCCGGCAACGAGCGCGGCTACATTGACTGCGAGCGCCCGGAGCGGCCGTCCGCTGTACAACTCACCGAGTCCTGCGACTGCCACACTGAGTAGCGCGGCCCGCCATGGAACACGGCGCGAAACTGGATGCGTTGGGCCTCCCTGGGCCGCATTCTCTTCCCCAGTTCCCATTTCCCCCAATCGCCTAACCACCCGAAGTTGTTCTTTCCACCGCCAGCGCGATGGCGTTGCCGCCGCCGAGGCACAGAGCGGCAATTCCGCGGCGCGCGGCGCGGCGTTCCATCTCGTAGAGCAGGTCCACCAGGATGCGCGCTCCCGAGGCGCCGATCGGATGTCCCAGCGCCACTGCGCCGCCGTTCACGTTGGTCTTCTGCGGATCGAGTCCCAGTTGCTCGATCACGGCCACAGCCTGCACTGCAAAGGCCTCGTTCAGCTCCACCAGGTCAACATCTTCCACTTTCCAGCCGGTCTTCTTGAGCAGCGATTCGACGGCGTCCACTGGCGCCATCATCACCCAGCGCGGCTCCACTCCGCTCACCGCCTGCGCCACAATCCGCGCCAGGGGCTCTTTCCCCAGCTTATGCGCGGTTTCAGCCGAGGTCACCAGCGTGGCGGCGGCGCCGTCGTTGGTTCCCGGAGCGTTGCCCGCAGTCACCGTTCCGCCCTGTTTGAAAGCCGGCTTCAGGCGGGCCAGCCTCTCAAGCGAAGTATCTTCGCGGGGCGATTCGTCAACGGAAAACTCCCGCATCTCGCCCTTTTTGCCGGGCACGCAAACAGGCACAATCTGGTCTTTCAGCTTTCCGCTTTTGATGGCCGCAACGGCGCGCCGGTGGCTTTCGAGTGCAAACCGATCCTGGCGCTCGCGCGAGATCTGGTATTTTTCCGCCACCAGCTCGGCGGTCATGCCCATGTGGAAGTCTTCATAGACGTCCCAAAGGCCATCATGCACCATGGAATCCACCAGCGTCTTGTCGCCCAGGCGCAGCCCCTGGCGGGCGCCGGGCACCAGATACGGGCAGTTGCTCATCGATTCCATACCGCCTGCCACCACGACGTCACTGTTGCCCGTCGCGATGCCCTGCGCGGCCAGCGCCACCGCTTTCAGGCCCGACCCGCACACCTTGTTGATGGTCATCGCCGCCACGCGCGGGTCAAGTCCGCCCTTCAGCGCCGCCTGGCGGGCAGGATTCTGTCCCAGGCCCGCCGAGACCACGTTGCCCATGATCACTTCGTCCACCAGGGCCGGCTCAATCTGCGCCCGCCGCACAGCTTCCCGCACCACACAGGCCCCAAGCTCCACCGCGGAAAGGGCGGAAAGAGAACCTTGAAACTTGCCAATCGGAGTGCGGACGGCGGCTATAATCACCGCTTCTTGCATAACTGAATTGAGATTATGTCGCCGCCATGGAATGAAGTCAAGGAAAGGGGATACGCGTAATGGAATTTTCGGGAGTTGTAGCGACGTTCATCCTTCGCCTCTTCTTCCTGGTACTCACGGACGCGGCCCTTCTGAACGATCCACAACTTTCCTTTTGTCTTATCGGATTCAAAATCCCACCTGAGGGGGCGGGCCGCTGTGCCACAACGCGTCACGCTTTCGGGTGGGTACGGTCGTAGACGTCGATCAACTGCTTGATGGAGACCTGGGTGTAACGCTGCGTGGTGGCGAGGCTTTTGTGGCCGAGCATTTCCTGGATGGCGCGCAAGTCGGCACCTTCGGCCAGCAGGTGCGAGGCGAAGGCGTGGCGCAGCGAGTGCGGGCTGACTTTGACATTCATGTCGGGGCCGAAGGTCCGTACGTAACGTTTGAGAATGCGATCGACGGAACGCGTGGTGAGCCGCTGGCCGTAAACGTTGAGGAAGAGCGCGGCACAGCCGGTGCGGGCTTCGCGCAGCAGGCGTTCGCGGGCGGGCAGGTAGGCATCGAGCGCTCCCTTGGCCTTTGAGCCGAAGGGAACAATCCTTTCCTTGTCACCTTTGCCGCGCACCAGCACAAAAGCGTCGCCAAAGTTGACGTTGCGCAGATCCAGCCCCGCAAGCTCGCTGACCCGGAGTCCCGAGGCGTAAAGCAATTCCAGAATGGCGCGATCGCGCAGGATCGCCGGCTCGCCGCCCTGGGCCGCCTGGGCCACACGGTCGAGGAAATTGTTCATCTCTTCTTCGGTCATGATGCGCGGAAGCTTCTTTTCGAGTTTCGGCGTTGAGACGGCTAACGCGGGGTTTTCAGCAATCAATCTTTCTCTGGCCAGGAATTTGAAGAAGGCGCGAATCGCCGCCAGCTTGCGCGCGACGGACGATTTCTGCTCCTGCATCTTAAACAGGTGTGAAAGGTAGGCGCGGATCCTGATCGCGTTCACTGCGTCAACGTCAACCTTGCCCTGCCCGGTATGGTGTGGCGTGGCAGCGGCTTCGTCCTTCCCGGCCAGGAAATCGCGAAACTGGACGAGGTCGCTCTGGTAGTTGCGCACGGTGTGCGGCGAAGCGTTCCGCTCAAATTTCAAATACTCGATGTAACGCTCGATCAGGTCGTCCATAAGGTCTGCGCCAGATTCACCTCTAGCGTGGTGCGGCGGAAGTCATGGGACCTGTAGCGCCGCCCTTCAGGGCGGCATGTGCCGGGCTGAAGCCCGGCGCTACACATTCAAGCCATGGCTCCAATTCATGGAGCGCCCGCTCGCACTGTTTTTCACGGCGCGCGCGGCGGTCACGGGCAACCTGCGTTGGCAGTCTCTCGATGGGCGGCAGAAGATCGAACGCGATGTTTGCCGGCTGATAATTCTGCGGGCTGGCGTGGGTGACGTAGTGGACCAGCGAGCCGAGCGCCGTCGCCCGGGGCGGCGGAGCGAAATGTTTCTGCCGCACCCGCTGGGCCAGCGCCGTGCCGGCCAGCAATCCGGTTGCGATACACTCCACGTAACCCTCAACGCCTGAGAGTTGTCCGGCGATGAAAACCTGCGGGCTCGAGCGAAAACTCAGATCGGGATTGAGAAGGACCGGCGAGTTGATGTACGTGTTGCGGTGGATCTGCCCGTAGCGGAGAAATTCCGCATTTTCCAGGCCCGGAATCAAGCGCAGGATGCGCTTCTGCTCGGGAAATTTCAGGTGGTTTTGAAAACCAACCAGGTTGTAGCTCGAACTGCGCAGATTTTCCGCGCGGAGTTGCACCAGGGCGTAGGGGCGTCGGCCGGTGCGCGGATCAATAAAGCCCACGGGGCGCATGGGGCCGAATCGCAGCGTGTCAAAGCCGCGGCGCGCCAGCTCTTCAATGGGAAGGCAGGCCTCGAAATATTTAACGTCTTCGAACTCGTGTGCCTGGACGGTTTCCGCGCTCATCAACGCCTGATGAAAGGCGCGGTATTCTTCCTGCGACATCGCGCAGTTCAGATAATCATCGCCACCTTTGCCGTAACGCGATGCGCGGAAGATGCGGTCCATGTCGAGGGTTTCGGCATCGACAATCGGGCTGATGGAATCGTAAAAAGCCAGGCTTTCGGTCCCGGCGAGGCGCTGAAGGCTTTCGGCAAGTGCGTCGGAAGTGAGCGGGCCGGTGGCGATGAGCACGAAACGATCGCCGGGGATTTCGGTCAATTCTTCGCGACGGAGGGTGATGAGCGGATGCTCATCGATGGCTCGTGTGACGGACGCCGCAAACCGCTCGCGATCGACGGCCAGGGCCGAGCCGCTGGGCACTGCGCATTCATCGGCCAGGCGCAGCAGCAGCGAACTCGCACGGCGCATCTCTTCCTTAAGCAGCCAGGAAGCCGCGCCAGGAGCGTTGGACTTGAGCGAATTGCTGCAAACCAGCTCTGCAAGGTGGTCCGTCTTGTGGGCGGGTGTTGAGCACCGGGGGCGCATTTCGCAGAGGGTGACACGAACGCCGCGACGGGCAAGCTGCCAGGCCGCTTCGCTGCCCGCCAGACCGCCTCCCGCAATGAGAACCTGTTCCACCATCGGTCGCCTGAATGATTATAGCAACCAATGCGAGGATATGATCGTACCAACGCTATTGATTTTGCGTGGTTATTGTACGAGGAAACCGCTGACCGCCTGCTCGAGTTTGTTCAACTCGCAGCCGGTGGCGATGTGTCCACAATCGGATGTGAGCCGGAGCACTCGAGCGTGGATCAGCCTGGCAAAATCGAGCGCAGGCTGCGGATTGACCATGTGGTCCTGAAGGCTTGGAACCACCAACACCTTGGCGCGGACCGCCGCTGCGGCTTTTTCCATCGAGCCGCCAAAAGGTTTTGAAACGTCGTTGGCCATCATGGCCTGCAACTGCCGGATCCAGTTGTTTGCGTCAAAGTCTTCCATGGTTGCCTTCTGTTTGTCGGCGATGAATTTTGAAAATTCCGCGCGGCTGGTGTGGCTTGCAAAGTAGGCGGGCGTGGTGAGGTTCAAAGTGTGGATGTCGGCGACGGTGTCCATGGCTTCGACCGGCGGCGATGAGTAGTTGCCGTGGTCCCAATCCGCCGCCGACTGGATGGCGTGTAGCTCAGCCGTCCAGAGCAGCAGATCATAGGAAGTGAGGCGCGGGGAGCCGACGATGGGAATGGCTTCATCCATAAAACCGGGATAAGAGACCATCCACTGGAATGTCTGCATGCCGCCCATGGAAATTCCGATCACGGCGTGAACGTGCGAGATTCCGAGGGCGCGCGTTAGCAGCTCGTGCTCCGATTTCACCATGTCTCTGATGTTGAATTCGGGAAACTTCATGCGCGGCTGCGACCTGCTGTTCGACGGCGAGGACGAATTGCCGTCGCCCAGCGCGTCCACCAGAATGACGTAGTACCTGGAAGTGTCAACCATTTTGCCGCGACCTGCATACTGCACCAGGTTCTTTGTGGTGCCCGTGAACCAGGTGGGAAAGACAACCACATTGGACTTCTGTGCGTTCAGAGTTCCGAAGGTGCGGTAGGCGATCCTCAGGCCCTGAATCACCTGCCCGTTTTCCAGTTGAAAATTGCCAAGCGAAGCGTACTTGAGTTGCTGCGCGGACATCGGCGAGGCCCAGACACACAAAATGGCGGCGACGAGCAGACCTCTGGCCGTTCGCGAAATCCTGATCACCATGAGTAGCCTTTCTTTCCGGTATCTTCTCTAGGGTCGAACGCCCGCAATGTTGAGTTTGATGCGATACACGCTGGTGCTGGCGGTCATGTAAAGGGTTTTGCCGTCCGCATCGCCCCAGGCGCAATTAGCGGCCCGTTCCGGAAGCTTGATGGTTCCAATATGCTTTCCTTCAGACGAAATGATCCAGATGCCACCCGGACCCGCGCCGTAAAGATTTCCCTTTTCATCCACCTTTATGCCGTCCGGACCGCCCGCACCCTGGCTGGAATCGGCTTTGCAGAAAACCTTGCCGTTGGCCACCGCGCCGTCGGGCTTGACATCGTAACGCATCCAAACCATGTTGCCAGGATCGGAAACGGCGACGTAGAGATATTTTTCATCGGGCGAAAAAGCGATGCCGTTGGGCCGCGTGAGGTCCTTAATCAGAAGCTGAAGGTGGCGATTGTCGGGCGGCGCTCCAGGCTTGTGCGCGGCTGCGCCCGGCAGACGGTAAACGCCATTGAACGGCAGCTTCTTCAGCGGATCGTTGTCGCTCTGTGTGGGCAGGCCGTAAGGCGGATCAGTAAAATAGAGCGAACCGTCGGATTTATAGACCAGGTCATTGGGACTGCTCAGGCGCTTGCCCTGATAGCTGTCGCAGAGCACGGTCAGCTTTGCGCCGGGTTCCAGCGACTCAAAGCGATAAATATCGCGCTGCGCGTGGCCCGCAACTGTGAGGCGGCCTTGCTTGTCAAGCGTCATGCCGTTTGAGCCGGACTCCGGCCCCGGATAGGGTTTGGTCCCCAGATAGCCGCTGGGATGGAGAAAAACCGAAGCGCCCTGGCCTGGAACCCATTTGTTGATGCTGTTGTGATGAATCGAGGCAAAGTAAAGGACGCCGCTGTGAGTCCAGATGGGCCCCTCGGTCCATTCATAACCGCCGGCAATTTTCTCGACGGTTGCCCCCTGGGGAATGATGGCATCAATCGCCGGATCGAGCCGCACGATCGAGCCGATTGTTGATGAGGCCGACTGCTCCGCCTTCTTCGGCGCTTCCTGCTGAGAACAGCCGGTGATTAGACCCAGCAAACATAATGTGACCACCCAACGCATTTTCATGCGGGCGATTCTACCGCCGCGGTCGAGCGAAAGCAATCAGAAGTCGCCAGGAAACCCGCGGAGTTTACTCCCCAAACGGAAAAGCAGGTTCCTCCCCGCTTCGCGGGACCGCAATGACCGATGGAGGGACATCAAAAGACACGATTGCTTAGCACTCGTCAGCGGAGGTGGGGTTGGGCACCGGGCTTGCCGGCGTCTTATTCTACGATGCGCTCGTATTTGCAGTTTTCATTGCGGCAATACCGTGTGACCTCGCCGGTTTTCTTATTGTTCTTTTCCAGCAGGATTGGCGAGCCGCAGTCGGGGCAGGGTTCGGCCACAGGCTTGTCCCACACCGTAAATTTGCAGTCGGGATAGCGCGTACAGCCGTAAAACGTTTTGCGGCGTTTGGTGCGGCGGACCACGATTTCGCCGGTGCAACCTTCCTCCGGGCAGGCGATTCCCAAGGTTTCCCGCTTGACGAATTTGCACGTTGGATAGTTACTGCAGGCGATGAATTCGCCATAGCGTCCGTGCTTTTTTGCCAGATTATTGCCGCACTCGGGACACTTTTCATCCAGCGGAACGTCGGCCACGGCGGTGGCTTCGCCTTCCTTCATCACAATCTTCTTCGTGTTGCGACATTCGGGATAGCCGGTACAGGCCATAAAGTAGCCAAAGCGTCCCCGCTTCAAGGCCATCGGCTTACCGCATTTCTCGCAGGCCTGCTCAGGGACCTCGGGAGCAGTAGAAGGCGTGCCATACTTCGCGGCCAGTTCCGGCGGGAGGTCGCTGGTGTTCTTGCAGTCGGGATAGCCGGTGCAGGCAAGAAATCTGCCGCTGCGTCCCATGCGGATCACCATGGGCTTGCCGCACTGTTCGCACTGGAGGTCGGTGGGGACGCCTTCGCCTTTGAGGTCAACCATTTCGCGCTCGGCAGCCTTAAGCTCCTTCCGGAACTTCTCGTAGAACTCGGCCAGCGCTCCAGTCCAGGTAAGTTTGCCATCCTCAACCTCATCGAGTTCTTCTTCCATGCGCGCCGTGTAGGCGACGTCGAAGATGTCGGTGAAGCTTTTGACGAGCAAATCGTTCACCACCATGCCGAGTTCGGTGGGAAGGAACCGTCCCTGGAGTTTCTCGACATAATCGCGGTTCTGGATGACCGAAAGAATGGTGGCGTAAGTTGAAGGGCGCCCAATGCCCTTCTCTTCCAATGCCTTCACCAAGGTCGCCTCGTTGTATCGCGGCGGCGGTTCCGTAAAGTGCTGTTCAGGCATCAGGCCGAGCAAGCGTAACAATTCTTCCTTCTCCACCGCGGGAAGCCGCGAAGCCGCCTCATCGCCGTCTTCGGCTGCCTTGTCGTCCTGTCCCTCTTCGTAAACGGCGCGGAAACCTTTGAACTTTTCGACTGATCCCGTGGCGCGCAGCAGATAATCGCCCGCGGCAATGTCAATGGTGGTCTGGTCAAAGACGGCGGGGTTCATCTGCGAAGCCACAAAGCGCTGCCAGATGAGCCGGTAGAGCTTCAACTCATCGGCGGAAAGCTGCCCGTGCAGCGAGTCAGGCGGACGGTCCATGGCTGTGGGGCGGATTGCTTCGTGCGCGTCCTGGGCGCCCTTCTTGGTCTTGTACCTGATGGCCTGTTCCGGCAGATATTCCGCGCCATAGGTCTTCTTGACGTAGGCCCGAACGGACTCGAGAGCGCTGTCTGCAACCCGGGTCGAGTCCGTACGCATGTACGTGATGAGGCCCACCGGACCTTCGCCGAGGTCGATGCCCTCATAAAGCTTCTGGGCCAGCATCATGGTTTTCTTGGCGGTAAAGCGAAGTTTGCGGACGGCCTCCTGTTGGAGTTTGCTGGTGATGAACGGCGGCACCGGAAACTTGCGCCGCTCGCGCGTTTCAACGGAACTCACCTGAAAAGTCGCGCTCTCAATCGCTGCACGGTGTTTGTCCGCGGCGGCCTGGTCCGGAATTTCCAGTTCCTTGTCCTTGAACTTCAACAGGCGCGCTTCAAACGGCGGTGGATTCCTGCCTTCGAGCCTGGCGCCAATCGTCCAGTACTCTTCTTTTTTGAAAGCCTGAACCTCGCGCTCACGCTCGACGATCAGGCGCAGGGCAACGGTCTGCACGCGCCCGGCGGAAATCCCGCGCCTCACCTTGTCCCACAGCAGCGGGCTTACCTGGTAGCCCACCAGGCGGTCCAGAACGCGCCGCGCCTGCTGGGCGTCAACCAGCCGGGTATCGATTTCCTGGGGATTTTCAAAAGCCTTGCGAATGGCTTCGCGGGTGATCTCATTGAAAAGTACCCGATAGAATTTTCTCTTTTTGGAGTCCAGCAACTCGCGCAGATGCGCGCAGATAGCCTCGCCTTCGCGGTCAGGGTCGGCAGCAAGGTAAATTGTATCCGCATCTTTTGCTGCAGACTTCAGAGACTTGATGGTCTCCTTCTTGCTAGGGATCACTTCGTAATTCGGCTTGAAATTGTTCTCCAGGTCCACGCCCAGTTCCTTCTTGGGAAGGTCCATCACGTGTCCCATCGAGGCTTTGACGGTATAACCGGCGCCCAGATAGCGGTTAATCGTCTTGGCCTTAGCCGGTGATTCGACGATAACTAATGATTTAGCCATACTTTAGCAACCCGTGACCGGGATCAATCCTGTCCCGGTCCGCTTCTCCTTAGATGCCCTTTAGTTGAGCTTGTTACATTCCATCATAGCTTACGAATAAAATTTTTGCCCGGTAGCTGGCGGACCAAGCCGTTCATTTCCAGCTCCAGAAGGGCCTGCATGACCTGCGCCTGAGGCAGCCGGACCGAGTCCAGGATTGAATCGACGAAGAGCGACTCATCCACACGCAGCGCCTCGAAGACTTCCTTCTGCTCCTGCGTCAAAGACTCCTCGAAGAGCGCCCCGGATCCTGCATTGTCCCGCCCATCATCCGATGCCTCGTCGGACGGCAGGAGTTGCATGCGGACCTCCGGCGGGAATTCCTCCACAATATCCATCCACTCGCCCACCAGCTTGGCGCCCTGCTTGATAAGGTGATTAGGACCAAAGCTTTGCGCCGACGTGATGTTGCCGGGCACAGCGAATACTTCCCTGTTGTGCTCGGTCGCCAATCGCGCCGTAATCAGGGAGCCGCTGTATTCACTGGCTTCGACCACCATGACTCCCAGTGAGAGTCCACTGATCACGCGGTTACGAATGGGAAAATTTTCGGGAGTCGGCCCCGTGCCCAGCGGAAATTCCGAAATCACGGCCCCGAATTCCAGGATCTTGTCTGCCAATCGCCTGTTTTCTGCCGGATAAATCCCGTCCATGCCTCTGCCCTGGACAGCGATGGTTTTCCCTTTGGCCTCAAGCGCACCGTGGTGAGCAGCAGAATCAATTCCCCGTGCCAGGCCGCTGACGATTGCCAGGTTCCTTTCCGCCAAGTCGCGCGCCAACCGCCGCGCAACCTGCAATCCGTAAGCGGATGGCCGCCGGGAACCGACGATGGCCACACAGTGCCCGGAAAGCGCGCGGACATCGCCCTTCACGTAAAGTACCAGCGGCGGATCGGCGATCTGCCTGAGCAACGAAGGATAAGCCGGACTCTCATAATCGATCAACTGGCAACCGGACTTCAAGGCAGCTTCTATCTCGTTTTCGGCCTCTTTCAGCCCAGCCTGAGAAAAAACCGAATGGCACACGGTCGCGGGAAGACCCGAACCCTCGAGCTCCGTCAGAGAGGCCATATACGCGGCCTTGGGAGAGCCGAAGTGGGCAACCAGCTTGTGGACACCGCGGACCCCCAGACCTTCAATTTGTGAGAGCCCAACCCAATAGACCGTGCCGTTATCCATCAATTCTCCCTGGCGCCCGCGCCGCGCGCTATCCGATGTACAAGCTCCAGTAACGAGTGTGCTAAGCGTTGCACCAACAAACTTGCCGAAGCAACAGGAAAAAGGCAAGTCTTTTTGCACGTGAAGCCGCAGTCGCGCCAGCCGAAAGGGCGAGCACTCAACGTCGTGGTGGCGCAGAAAAGCGGGGAGGAAACTCGCCGCGTAGCGGAACCCGCCGCTCGCTGGAAGCCCGCGAGTATCACTTCAGCAGACCGCGCGTACGGAACCAGTTGGCAAGCAGCGTTGGCCAGATGGAGAGCGCCGCGTGGGTCGGCGCGAGACCCACTCCGTGCGGTCCGGGCTCGAAGATGTGCATTTCCGCCGGAACGTGGTTCTTGCGGAGCGCCAGAAAAAACAAGACGCTGTTCTCGCAGGGAACGCCGGTGTCATCGTTGGTGGAGAACAGAAAGGTGGGCGGAGTTTCGGCAGTCACCTGGAGCTCATTCGAAAGCAGGCGCTGCAGCTTAGGGTCGGGGTGATCGCCGAGCAAGGCGCGCATCGATCCTCGATGGACGTACGGCGTCACAAACGAAATCACGGCATAGGCGAGCACCATAAAATCGGGCCGGCAGCTTACGCGGTCAATCGGATCAGCCGCCTGCGCCTTGCCGCTGTCAAAGTGCGTGCCGACGGTGGAAGCCAGATGCCCGCCGGCGGAAAATCCCCAGATGCCGATGCGGTCCGGCGCGATGCCGTATTCTTCGGCGTGATAGCGGACATACCGCACGGCGCGCTGGCCGTCCCACATCTCAATCGGATGATGATAGCGCGGCCCCAGCCGGTACTTCAGAACAAAAGCGGCAACACCGATGGAATTGAGCCACTCAGCGATATCCGTTCCTTCCTTCTGCATGGCTAACTCGACATAGCCGCCGCCGGGGCACACCACAACGCCCGCCCGTGTCGCCTTGCCCGGATCAGGCAGGAAAATGGTGAGGGTCGGCGTGTCCTCAGGCTGATTGCCCTGAGCGCCGGGCGCGCCGTTGGGCCAAAGCAATACGGTCTGGTGAGTTGCAGCCTGGGAAATGCCGGCGCTGAGAATCGTCAACAGAACCGCAATGGCCGCTCTTCTCAATTCACAACCTCCGCGTCGCGGGTGATCAGCAGTATTCAGGTGCGTCGAGTGCGGAAGCAAGGTGAAACGCCTCGGCGCCGTGCTGCTCCCGCTGACGGGAATCTGGTAAGTTCGCTTAGTTATGGTGCAGCAAGTATTTTATTGCGTCCAGACTGCCGAATGAGATCTTCAGCAATCCTCTAATTCTTTGAGACCGCGTGGACGGCCACAGTCGAAAGGGACGCGCAGGATTCCCGCTTGATAATCTCTGTGGGAATCGTCACCTGCCGGGGCGGGAGGTCCGGATCGGCAATCCGGCTGAGCACCAGCTCTACAAGCTGGCTGCCCAGCAGTTCCGGAAACTCCCTGATGGTTGTGAGCGGCGGGCTCAGCAGCGCGCCGTAGGTATCATTGCAGGCCACCACGCTCAAATCATTGGGGATGTTTTTCCCGGCTTCCCGGGCGGCCCGATAGACGCCTCGCGCTGCAGGATCGGTGCCGGCAAAGATGGCGGTCACCGCCTGACCGCCTCCCAGGATCGACTTGGCTGCGAGGTAGCCCACCTCCTCTTCATCCTGAGAGTAGAACTCGCTCAAGCGAGGCAGCAGCCCGGCGTCTTTCATAGCACGGTTATACCCACTGTAGCAGCGGGCGAACCAGGGAAGCTTGGTGTTGCCTACGAACCAGATATTCCGATGATTCAGGCTCTGCAGATAGCGGGTCAATTCATAGGCGCTCTGCAGGTCGTTCGAGTAAACGACATCATAATCCAGGTGCTCAGTTTCGTTCAGCAGCAGGTTGTTGCCCAGCGCCGCGAAGGGAATTCCTCGATGCCCCAGAGCAATCAGGAGATTCTCCGAATGCGTTCCGCCCAGGATGGCCGCCCGGATGATGTCGCGCCTTCGCAACACCTGGGGGAAACGCAGTTCTTTCCAGGGAACGCTTGGCTGGTAATTGTAGGAAAGGAAAATGGCGTCCCACCCATGCGCCGTGCAGTAGTCCTGAGCGCCGGCCAGCACTCTGGAATGGAACATGTGCAGCATGTGACGATTGCCAAGAACGAAAGCGACGGTCCTCGAGCGCGTTGTGTCCTGGAGATTGATTCCAATTTCAGCCGCCGCTTTCCTCACCCGGTCCTGAAGTTCCTGGCTGACGCGCGCCGAGCCGTTCAGGATGCGCGAAACGGTAGCGACACTTACGCTCGCTCTGGTGGCAAGTTCCTGAACCCTTAATTTTCCTGCCATGGTATTAGTCCTTTCATCCGACTGCATTCGCCGCCGGGGGCGACCAGCACGGCGCGCCCCGGAGTATCGTTATGGAATTATCTGGAAGAAGGTACCAGAAAATTTGTCAATTTGCATGGTTTTTCGTAAACGAGTCCGTATTTGTAGAAACACGATCTCTGGCGTGGCGATGTCTTCCCAGACATATTCTCCACAAACTCAAGGGTTTTTGATCGACGCGCCACTCCGCCAGTCCAATTTTGATACGGTTTTTTCTGAAATTCTACGGAAATTTGCCTTGACCATTACTGGCAAAGCTGGTAAACAAGCGGCTTAGGTTTGCCACTTAGAAAGGCTGATCGCCTTCGGCGTTCAATGTTGTGATCTTGATTGGGTCTCGTGCTATCATCCCGTCGCGGCATGCTAGCTTCTGGCGGGAACGGTTGCACGGGATGGCCCGGAGGAGTCCGGGTTTCCTGCAAGTACCCCCGGCGATGCGCCTGAAGAACATCAGCATGCCGGTAATCTGAAATCCTGGCATACGGAGGTGCAAAACGACGATGATGCAGAGGACCGCAGTCATTCTACTCGCGCTCGCGGGCGCATTGTGCTGTTTTTCCCCATCGGCGATGGCTGCCGCGGAGGCGGTGCAGTTTCAAAGGCAGGGTTCTGAAATCCATGTGACGATTGGCGGGAAGCCTTTCACGACTTATTACTTTAATCCTGATGTCGCCAAGCCGTACTTACAGCCTCTGCGCAGCGCGCAGGGAAACATCATCACTCGCAGCTATCCGATCGGAAACACGATTCCGGCGGCTAACCTCCACGACCGCTCCCTCGAACCTCATCAGCGGCCACTCTATTTTGATCATGGAGACGTCAACGGCATGGATTTCTGGAGTGAGCAAGTCTTTAACAAATTATACGGACGTGAGGGCGAGGGCCATGCTTATGGACGGATGGTGCTCACAAAAATTGACGAAATGCAGGGCGGTCCCGACTCTGGAACGATTCAGGCTGAATTTGACCTGATATCTCCCAACAATCGCGTGATTGCCACGGAGACCCAGACCTTTACTTTCCACGGCGACGGAGACACCCGGACCATTGACTGCCAGTTTGTGGTCCATGCCGGCCGCAACCCCGTGGTGTTTGGAGACACCAAAGAGGGCACGTTCGGCATTCGGCTGGCGCCGGAGCTGAATTCGCCCCCGGCGCGCATGGTCGATTCAAATGGCGCGGAGGGAGAGAAGGGCATCTGGGGGACTCGCGCCAACTGGGTAAACTACGACGGGACGGTGAAGGGTGAAAACCTGGGAATTGCCGTCTTCGACAGCCCGCGAAGCTTCCGCCATCCCACCTACTGGCACGCTCGCGGTTACGGCCTGTTCGCGGCCAACCCGTTCGGGCTCAGCTTTTTCACCCGTGATCCCAAGCAGGACGGCAGTTGGACCGTGCATGAGGGTAAGTCTTTGCTTTTCCGTTACCGCGTCTTTATTCACCACGGCGACTATAAGCAGGCCGACGTAGCAGGCGCCTACCAGAAGTATGCCGCCCAGGAGAAGTGAGCCAGGGGCACGTTTGGTCCTGGGAACGATGACAGGAAAGGGGATGCCATGCCAGAAGAATCCAACAAGCCAGAAGTAAGCCGCCGAGATTTTCTGAAGACCGGCGCGGGTGCCTCGGCAGGATTGGCCGCGCTCTCGAGCGTCAGCTTCTTCACCCGCCCGGAGAAGATCTTTGGCGCGAATGACCGTGTCCGCGTAGCTATCTGCGGCGTCCATGGCCGGGGCTTCGACCACGTTGAGAACTACGCCAAGATCCGCAACGCGGAGATCGCCGCAATCTGCGACATCGATGAGAACGTGGCGGGCCAGCGCGTGGGGGAGATGGAAAAAAAGGGAATACCCCGGCCGAAGATTTACTACGATGTGCGGAAACTGCTTGAGGACAAATCGATCGATGCCATATCCATTGCCACCCCGAACCACTGGCATACGCTGATGGCCATCTGGGGCTGCCAGGCCGGCAAAGACGTTTATGTTGAGAAGCCGTGTTCGCACAATCTCTGGGAAGGGCGGCAACTGGTGCAGGCTGCCAACCGGTACAACCGGATTGTCCAGCACGGCACGCAGTCGCGCTCAAGCAAGACGGCCAGGGAAGCGATCGAACGGGTCCACAACGGCGAGATCGGAGAAATCTATCTGAGCCGCGGCTTGTGCTATAAGTGGCGGGACACGATTGGCCGCGCTCCCGTCGCTCCGGTGCCCGCCGGGGTGCACTATGACCTGTGGACCGGTCCGGCCCCCGAGCACGCCTTCACCCACAACCGATTCCACTATAACTGGCACTGGTTCTGGTATTACGGCAACGGCGATCTGGGCAACCAGGGAATCCACCAGGTGGACGTGGCACGCTGGGGCCTGGGGCTGGGGTTCCCCAACCGGGCAACCGCGCTGGGCGGCCACTTCATGTTTGATGACGACCAGGAGACTCCTAATACGGTGACCTGCGCCTTCGAGTACGACATGCCCGACGGCAAGACCCGCATGCTGGAATTCGAAGTCCGGCATTGGATCACCAACGGCGAGGCGGTGGTGGGGGCAGGCAACCGGTCGGCTGCCTCGGGCGACCAACCCAAGTTGGGTCCGTTGTCCGGAACCCATAACGCGATCGGCAACCTCTTCTACGGCTCGAAAGGCTACATCGCGCTTGCGGATGGCGATGAACCTGAAAACTACAGGACCTGGCTGGGCAAGGAGCAGCGGCCCGGTACGGAGGGCCGGTACGACGACGATGAAGTGGTCCATTTCCAGAATTTTGTCGATTGTGTCGTCAGCCGAAAGAAGGAAGACCTGAACGCGCCCATCGAGGAGGGGCACATGTCCTGTGCGCTGGTACACCTGGCGAACGCCTCCTATCGCCTCAAGCGCACGGTGAACTTTAACCCCGAAACTCAGGAGGTGGTTGGCGATGAGGAGGCCGCAGAACTGGTGCGAGACGGCGGACGCGGCTATCGCGCGCCATTCACGGTTCCGGAAGAGGTGTGAAGGTGGCAAAGACAAGTCTTGTCACTGCCTGATCGAATGGTAAAATGCGGCCAGTCGCGTTTCAACGGTGCCTCATCAATGAAACGCCTGCCAACGGGTGCAGGGAGTATCGCGACCGTTTTTATTCAAATTGATGCTGTCGGCCGGATTTGGTCCTGGCTCGACGATTGCTTTGCGCGGGAACCAGGCCAGCCGTAAACCGAATTGTGACAATTATCAGGAGGGAAGATGAAGAAGATCAGCCTGCTGTTCGCTATAATGACGTGCATTTTTGTTTGCGGCCCGGGTTGGGCGCAGTCCGCTCAGCCCAAAATCATCGACGGGCATCTCCATTATAACGGCGACCCGGCCTTTCTGCAGAAGGTGCTGGCGAAAATGGAGTCGGTGGACGGCATGGCGTTTCTGTTGGTTCCTCCTTCGGATATGGAAACGGCGGTGCCCTTCATCCACGCGCATCCTGACCGCTTTGTGGGCTTTGCCGAAATCGACATGGACAGCCCGCACGCTCTCGAGGACATCGACCTGGCCCATGAAGCCGGATTTCGCGGCATCGGCGAACTGGAATACGTCCTGCACAATTATGACGATCCAGTTTATTTTCCCATTTACAAACGCGCTGAACAGTACCACATGATCGCTCTGTTCCATACCGGCATCGTGAACCGCGAACATCCGAATGTGTCGATGGACGTAAGCATCGCGCGAATGCAGGTCATGCGGTTAGACCTGATCGCCAGAAAGTTTCCGAAGCTCACCGTTGTCGCGGCACATATGGGCAATCCCGATTACGCCTGGGGTGCGGAAATCGCCCGGTGGAACCCCAACTTTTACGTAGACCTTTCCGGATCATCTCTGCTCAAGAAGCAGAACGATTACACCTTCTTTAAATCCATTTTCTGGTGGTCAGGGGTTGTAAGTCCGCACACGCCCAAATCCGAGCACAGCGCTTTTGAAAAGCTGGTGTTCGGTTCCGACGTGTTCGGCGGAGAGCTGGAGGAGTTTGACCGCGAGCTGAAGCGGTATCACGAAATGCTCGACGCCTGCGGGGTGTCGCAGCAGTCCCAGGCCATGATCTTCAGTGGTACCCTGTGGCACATCCTCCAACAACAACAGGAAGCCATGGCCTCGAAATGACGGGTCAATGAGCCCGGGATGCCCGCTTTTATAGTGCCGGTTCTTACGATGCCATGGACTGAGCTTGTCGTGGCGGATGAATCTTACACCTATCAGCAAGGAGCTAATGCAATGAGCACGAGCATCATCAGATCTCTTAAGGTGGAACGCCTGAAAGTGGAGTCATATGAAAGCATCGAGGCAATGGGTAAGGCCGCGGCCGAGTCCGCCGCCGAGAGCCTGCGCTCGCTGGCGGCGCAGAACGAGACCGTCGCTGTGATTTTTGCAACCGGGGCTTCCCAAATGGCAACTCTCGAGGCTTTGACGTCCATTCCAGGTTTGCCCTGGGACAAGGTTATAGGTTTTCATATGGATGAGTATCTCGGAATTCCGGACGATCATCCTGCGTCGTTCCGACGCTATCTGCGCGAACGGCTCACGAGCAAGGTGAAGATGCGTGAGTTTCACGGCGTTGACGGCACCAGCGCCAATCCTGAAGAGACGTGCCGGAAATACGCGGACCTGTTGCGGGAGCTGAAACCGCAATTGTGCCTGCTGGGGATCGGGGAAAACGGACATCTGGCTTTTAACGATCCGGCTGAAGCGAATTTCGAGGACCCGCTAGACATCAAGATCGTTTCCCTCGACGCGGAATGTCGTCAGCAGCAGGTGAACGAAGGCTGGTTTCCAAATCTCGCGGCGGTGCCCACGCGAGCGATCACCCTGACCATTCCCACTCTGCTTCGCGTCCCCCGGCTGATCGCGTCGGTTCCCGGAGAGCGGAAGGCGCACATTGTCCGCCGCACGCTGACCGAAGAGATTTCCACCCGCTGCCCGGCCACCATCATGCGGAAGCATCCCAACACGACCGTATATCTTGACCCTGCCTCGTCTGCCGAGTTACCGCAATGACTGCTCGATGAGGCAAACTGATTTGCTTGAAGTTTGAACCGCATGCTGGACGACAAAGCCAAACCGATTAAGCGCCTGCGATGGTTTATTGTCTGGACGCTTTTCTGCTCGACGGTCATTAATTACATCAACCGGCAGACCCTTTCCGTCCTCGCTCCCGTCATCATGCAGCAGTTCCACATGACCCACGAGGACTACTCCTACGTTGTGTCGGCATTCCAGATTGCTTATGCAGGCATGTGGCTGATCGGCGGCATCATCATTGACATCATCGGCACGCGGCGCGGGCTGACCCTGGCCATGATCTGGTGGTCGATTTCGAGCATGGTGCATTCGATGGCCAGTTCCGTGTTTTCGCTTGCCGTCTTCCGCTTCATGCTGGGAATCGGCGAGGGCTTCAACTGGCCGGGGGCCAGCAAGACCGTGGCGGAGTGGTTTCCTGCTGATGAGCGCGGGCTTGCCGTGGCCATCTTTGACAGCGGCTCGAGCGTTGGCGCCGTTATCGCGCCGCCCTTCGTGGCGTTCATCGCCTATGAATTTGGATGGCGATACTCATTCGTGGCCGCAGGGCTTCTGGGCTTCATCTGGCTCATTCCGTGGCTGTATTTTTATCATCCCTTCAACTCGCATCCCCGGCTGGGCGAAGAGGAGCGAAAAATGATCCAGGAGCGCCGGGGCACGCCAGGCCCCTCGGCGCTGAAGGGCGCCCAACGCTGGTTGAGCCTGTTGAAGGAAAGGAACGTCTGGGGCATCGTCCTGGGGCGCTCATTGACCGATCCAATCTGGTGGTTCTACGTGTTCTGGCTCCCGGCATACCTCAGCGAGGCCCGCGGGTTCAGCCTGCAACAGATTGGCGCGTTTGCCTGGATCCCTTTTCTTGCCGCCGATATTGGAAACTTCACCGGAGGGTTTGCGACCGGATTTTTCATCAAGCGCGGAATGCCCGTGATTCGCTCGCGCAAGCTGGTGTGCATTTTGAGTTCAGTGCCCATTCTTGCCGGCATCCCTGCCGCCACCGCTCACAGCGCGATGTCCGCTCTGTTGCTGATCAGCCTTGCCACGTGGGGATACGCGAGCTGGTCCACCATGGGGCTGACATTTCCTTCCGACCTCTTTCCGCAGGATGTGGTTGCTTCTGTCACCGGACTCAGCGGGCTGGGCGCGGGACTGGTGAGCACCGCTTTTACGCTTCTGATTGGATATATTGTTGACAAGTTTTCTTACTTTCCCGCTTTCGTAGCCGCCGGTACCGTTCCACTGCTGGCGACTGCCATCGTCCTTATTCTCATCCGGGCTCCCGAAAGCAGCGAAAAAGCGTGAAGCGCCACGTGAGTTGAAGCCCGGACTCCCGCAGACGGATGAAAATGCCACTGAACTTTATTGTGAGACCGCGGGTGCTTTCGGGGCAGGCTTGCCGTGACACTTCCCTTTGCGTGTTTCTGTGCGGACATGACGGTTAGTGGCGATGAATAATGGTGCAGATGTCATCGTGGTTGGAGCGGGGCCAGCCGGTTCCACCGCAGCCAGATTGCTCGCAGATCGCGGCTATTCCACACTCCTCGTTGACCGGTCGAATTTTCCCCGTCACAAGACCTGCGCAAGCTGGATCAACCGCCTGGCCTTTGAACGGTTCACCTATCTACAGAGTTCGCTTTCAGAGCTGGTCGAGAACCCGTTCTATGGCGTGGCATTTTATGATCGCGCGATTGAGAGGCAGGCCCGGTACGTGGAAGGCCGTCCGTCCGGCTATCTGTCCTTGAGGTCCAAATTCGACGACGGACTGCGCCGGATCGCGATGGAGGCGGGTGCGCAGTTCATGGGCGGCTCGGCCGTTGCTGACCTGGTGGAGGAGCGGGACTGTGTCCGCGTGCGGCTTGAGGGCGGCAGGGAAGTTACAGGGCGTGTCCTTATCGGCGCCGATGGCGCGTCCAGCCGGGTTGCCGTCAAGGCGGGTCTGCACAAAGGATGGTCGCCGGGCGATTACGTGTTGTGCGCCAACACCGACGTTCCATTCCCACCCGAGCGCATCAGAGCATTTTACGGCGAGAGGTTTCCCTTCAAGGTGTTCCTGGAGTTCAGGGACATTCAAGGCTACGGCTGGGTCTTCCCCAAGCGCCGGCACGTCTGCATCGGCATTGGCGCTCTTTTGAAGGACGGCCGCTCGATTCAGCCGCTTTTTCGCGAGTTTGTCCGCGCGCTTCGTGAGAAGAAACAGGTCCCAGACGATCTGCCAGAGGAAAAGATTTATTTCGATCTCGATCCTGTGGGAGGCGTTTACCGCCTTCCCGCCCTGGCGCGCGGTCGCGTGATGCTGATTGGCGATGCGGCTGGCTTTGTTTCCGGCTCGACGGGAGAAGGAATATATCCGGCCATGGTGAGCGCAGAGGTCGCCGTTGATGTCGTCCACCAGGCGCTGAAGGGACCTTCGCCTGCAGCCGTGCTTGAAACTTACAATACGAAATGGCGCCGGAAATTGGGCGACTATGTTAAGAGGCTACCGGGAGGCGATCGGGAAAGTCAGACCCGAGGCCGTATTGAAATGATTTTCAAATTCCCACTCGTCCCGCGAATTGCTGGCAGGGCGTTCCTGTACGGGGAAAACCCCTCGGTTGTAACCCTCCTGCGCTCGTTCCAGCTCTCGGGCAGTAGTCGGGGCCGACACCCTGTTTTTCCGGGTTCTTCCTGTTGATTTGGGTCCCCCTTGCCTCTAAGATTGAGGCGGCGTTTGGCCTGCGGGTGCGGGTGATGTCGTGCGCAGTTCCTGAGGAGTGAGCGACAGCGATTGGATAATCAAATTTCCCCTGGTTCCCGCGGCAGGCGACTGCGAACCGCCGGAATTGATCTTCAAAACAGGTTTTGCGCGTGTTCGACAATTGCTCCTGCCAGACGGGCGCTCCTGTTGTTCTTTCTTACTCTGGCGTCGTTTCCCGCCGCACCGAGGATGCTGCCAGCTCAGGGCCCGGGGTGCTACCGGGTCGATGCGAAAGAAAGCCGGATTGAAATTCACCTCTTCAGAGGCGGGCTGCTGGGCGGATTGGGAGGCAATCACCTGATCACTCTGGATCATTTTTCAGGCAAAGCAAATTTTTCGCCGGCCGATGGCTGGGCAGCCGAACTGCTGGGTGAGTCGGCGTCTCTCGCGGTGATTGACCCGTGGGCAGGCGCTGCCGATCGCAAGGAGGTGCAAGAGACAATGCTCGGGCCCACCCAGCTTGACGTGAAAAACTTTCCTGTGATCAAGCTCCGCTCGGTCTCGTTTAGTCCGACGGAGCAGGACGCCGCCTGGCGCATGACGGCCGCCGTCGAGCTTCACGGCGTCACCCGCAGGGAGCAATTTTCGCTGGATTGTCAACAAATTGGCGATAAATTGCAAATTCGGGGAAAAACGACGTTCAAACTGACCAATTTCAACATCCAACCCTTTAGCACCGCATTCGGAACGGTTAAGATAAAAAATGATTTTGAGGTCACCTACAACATTGTCCTCGACCGCATCCGCTGAGCGCGCGATTTCCTCTCGCGCACCGTTGTGTCGCTTTGGGTACCTCAGGATTATTTTCCCCGGCCGTCGTTCTTATTTTATAAACAGCCGAAAACCAGATGAGAAGGTAATCTGTTGCATCGTCAGGAGGGCCAATTGAGCCGCCGTGTTGTGGTGACAGGCATCGGCGTGGTAAGCCCCAACGGGCTCGGTCGCGAGGCCTTCTGGCAGGCATGCTGCCAGGGCAGGAGCGGCGTTCGCCGCATCCAGCGTTTCGATCCGTCGATGCTCACTGTTCAGATCGCGGGTGAAGTTGTAGGTTTTGAACCAACTCGCTACATCAGTGAAAAGGACACGACGAATGTCAGCCGCGTGGTGCCCCTGGCGATTGCGGCCACGCATGAGGCCGTCTCGGACGCCGGGCTCGACCCGTCCAAAATGGCGGTGGAAGACCGGCGCCGCGTCGCCGTACTCTTGGGCTCAGGCGGCGGCGGCCAGGAATTTGTCGAGCATCAATTTGCACTCTACTACTCCGGGCAGGCGCGTCAATGCAGCGTTTATACGATCCCCTCCGCGACCATCGGAACGCTTGCCAGTGAGATCTCAATGCACTTCGGCTTTCGCGGTTTCAGCCACCTCATCTCGACCGGCTGCACCTCATCGACCGACGCAATCGGTTACGCCGCGCAGAACATCCGATGCGGAATGGCGGACGTGGTGGTGTGCGGCGGGGCCGACGCTCCTCTGGCGCCCTTAATCATGAAAGGCTTCTCTCTGATGCGCATCCTCACTTCTTCATGGAACAGTCAGCCGGAACGTGGCTCGCGGCCGTTTTCGGCCGACCGTGACGGTTTTGTGCTGGGCGAGGGCGCCTGGATGTTTGTTCTTGAAGCTGACGAGCACGCCCAGGCACGGGGCGCGCGCAGCTATGGTGAAATTTCAGGTTACGGTTCCACCTGCGAAGCTTTCCACCGTGTGCGCCTCGAAGAAAACGGCGAAGAGCCGGCGCGCGCCATGCGCCTGGCAATGGAGCAGGCGAGGATCGGCCCGGACCAGGTGGATTACGTGAACCTTCACGGCACGTCCACGGTGCTCAATGACCGCATCGAGACCCGGGCGCTCAAGCTGGCCCTTGGCGATCGCGCCTATCGCGTGCCCGCTTCGGCGCTGAAGTCCATGATTGGACACCCCCAGGGAGCTTCCGGCGCGGCGGGACTCGCCGCAACCTTGCTGGCCATGCGCGACGGGCGTGCCGCTCCCACCCTCAACGTCGATGTGCCCGACCCGGAGTGCGACCTGGATTACGTGCCGCACCAGTCGCGTCAGATTGAAATTGAACACGCCCTCTGCAACTGCATCGCGTTCGGGTCAAAAAATTCCGCGCTGGTGGTTTCGCGGGCCGCGTAGAGAAGGATGGCTCCGTGCTTCGCGCTCCCTCACAGGAATGGCTTGACGATGACCTCGGCACACCCGAGGAAATCCGGCAGAGCTTTGACGACCTGTGGCGAATCAACCGCTGGCTGGGAGGCGTATCCGGCTGTCTGCATCTGCTGGACCGCTATTTCGCGCGCAGCGGTTCCCGGCACGCGCGCATCCTCGACGTGGGCGCGGGCGATTCGCGGCTTGCGGCGCATCTCGAATCCGAGCTGGCGCGGTCCAACCGGAGCGCCCGGTTTGTGGCGCTCGACCGCCGCCTTAGCCATCTGCGCAACCGGAACGGTCCCTCCGGCAAGTTGTCACAGATCGTCGCTGACGTTTTCCAGCTTCCTTTCGCAGGCGGGTCTTTTGATGTGGTCATCTGCAATCTTTTTCTGCACCACTTTTCCGGCGATGAAGCCGTTCGGTTACTGCGCACTCTTGCCGGCATCGCCTCTCGAGCCGTGCTGATCAACGACCTCGAGCGAAATCTTCTACCCTATATTTTCATCCGTCTCGCCTGGCCCTTTGCGCGCAGCCGCATCACACGCCATGACGGCGCGGCCAGCGTGCGCCAGGCATACACGAAGGTCGAGTTGGCAGCTCTGGCCGCGCGCGCCGGCTTCACCGATTTTGAAGTCGAGCGGCTTCCTGCCTACCGGCTGGGACTTTTACTATGGAAAAATTGACGCCGCCTTCAGGCATTCTCGATCTGGCGATCATCGGCGGAGGCCCCGCCGGAACCATCTCGGCGCTGGAAGCCCGCCACCATGGCCTGCGGGCCGCCCTGTGGGAGCGGGACCGTTTTCCGCGCGACAAAGTTTGCGGCGAGTTCATTTCTTCCGAAGCCCGTCCCATTCTGGAAAACTATATTCCCTCAGCCATCACCGATGGCGCTGAAATTCACGGCGCCCAATTCATCACCCACCGCGGCGTGTCGCGGACTTTCGGCTTGCCACGGCCTGCAATGGGGCTGTCGCGCCGCCGCCTTGACCACGAGCTCTGGAAGGCGGCGGAAGCGGCTGGCGTCGAGGCGTATGAAGGCGAAGCCGTGTGCAGGGTGCGCGCGCCAGAGTGCGGGAGCAACGGGGCCGGCCTTTGGGAAATTGAAACTGCCGCCGGGTGTAGACGAAAGGCAAGATCGTTGATTGTCGCCTGCGGGCGCTGGTGGGCAATCGAGGGTTTGTGCTCGCCTGCGGGCCGGCCTGGGCTTCCAGGCCGCGGCGATTGGATTGGAGCCAAGGCGCATTTTGCCGGCATTGCACGCCGCGACAAGGTTGAAATGTATCTGTTCCGCGGGGGTTATTGCGGGCTGGCTCCGGTGGAAGATGGGGCCTGTAACGTCTGCTGCCTGGTGCATCGCCGGCACGCCCGGCAAGCGGGCCTGAAGGTGCAGGAGGATTTCGCCGCGTGGTTGGCGCAGGTGTCCCATTTACCTGCCCTTGAAACCCGGTTGCGCGGCGCGGCGCAGGTTTCTCCCGTGGTAACAACGGCCCCGGTACGCCTGGCCCGGCGCCAGGCCGCGCAGGACGGGGCGTTGATGGTGGGCGATGCGTCGGGCTTTCTCGATCCTTTCACCGGCGAGGGGATTTCAATGGCCTTGCACAGTGGCAGACTGGCCGCGCAGGCGGTCGCAGGCACGCTGATCGAAGGATTCGATGCTCAAGCAGCGGCCGAGAATTACACCCGGAGCCTGTCGGAGGCCGTGCGGCGAAGTTACTGGATTGCAGGCCTGGCCCGCGGACTGATTCACTGCCCCGACTGGGCGCACGGCCTGGTGACTGCGCCGCTTCCCTGGCTTGGGCGGCGTCTGGTTCGCGAGACGCGCTGGCGCGGAAATGCGGAAGCAGAACTCAGCTAAGTAGCTGCAGTGAGATAAACGGCGGATGCGAAAAATCACATCCGTTGGCCAACGTCATCCTGAGCGAAGCGAAGGATCTGCTGCATCGAAGGGTACTGCCCGGAAAAAACAGATTCCTCTCCCGCTTTGCGGGATCGGAATGACGCGTCGTGCTTTCAGAGATGAGAAGCAGACCGTCTCATAAAAGCAGGCGCCCTTCAGGCATCCTGATTAGAAGATCTCAAATCGTTCCTGATGAATGGCCGGGTCGCTCTTGATCACCAGGTTCTTGTGGGTAAGAGCTTCGATTTCCCGGATGAAGGTTCCATCCTTCGATTTCAGTTCCTTGGCAACCTCGGGGTTCACCCGCAGCGTCATCGTCTTTCCCTCGATTTCATCGGCCATCTTGCGCGCTTCAGCCATGATTTCGTTGGTGACGGTGCTGACGGACTTCACCCAGCCTGATCCGTTACAGTAGGCGCAGGGATCGCATAGAGTGCGTTCCAGCGATTGCTTCACGCGCTTGCGCGTCACCGCGACCAGGCCAAAATCATTAAAGGAGAGCACCTTGGTCGGAGCGCGGTCGCGGCGCATTGCTTCTTCGAGCGCCTGCACCACCTTGTTGCGGTTGCGGCGTTCATCCATATCAATGAAATCGATCACGATAATCCCGCCCAGGTCGCGCACGCGGATCTGCCGCACGATTTCGTTGACCGCGTCAATGTTGGTCTTGACGATGGTGTCCTCGAGCCGGTTGGTCTTGCCGACGTACTTGCCGGTGTTGACGTCAATGGCTACCAGCGCCTCGGTCTGGTTGATGACGATATAGCCACCGGATTTCAGCCATACTTTCGGCTTGAGCGCCTTGGCAACTTCATCTTCGATTCCGTGTTCTTCAAAGAGCGAGGTCAGCCGGGTGTGGAGTTTGGCGCATCCCACCAGCGAGGGCTGCAGCCGGTTTATAAATTCCACCACGCGCTCGTAGTCGGCCTCGTTATCCAGCCAGATGGATTTGAAGTCCGGAGTCACAAGGTCGCGCATCAGCCGCTGCGCCAGGTCGAGGTCGCGGTAGAGCAGCGCCGGGGCCTTCACCTGCTCGGCGCGCGTGCGGACATCGTTCCAGAGGTTCGTCAGGAACCTGAGATCGGCCTTGATTTCTTCGTCCGAGCGGCCTTCTCCGGCCGTGCGAACGATGAACCCGCCGGTCAGCGCACCCTTGTGCTCCATCACGATGTTTCGCAGCCGCAGCCGCTCCTGCTCGGAGGCGATTTTGCGCGAAACCCCGATGTGGGTGATGGTCGGCATGTAGACGACGTAGCGCCCCGGCAAGGCCACATGCGAGGTGATGCGGGCGCCCTTGGTTCCCAGCGGCTCCTTGGCGATCTGGACAATGATTTCCTGGCCTTCT
>DASTAW010000047.1 GCA_035712365.1 Terriglobia bacterium | reverse complement strand
TAGTCTCCTGTCCCAGTGGTTCGTGATGTAAGTCCAGTGGGTTGAGAGGGACAGGCACGCTGGGCGAAGCGAGCGATGCTGGACAGGATTTGGTCCGCCGTTTTCGTCCAAACGAACGGCTTCGGATTTTCATTGTGCACGTCGATGTACTCGCGGATGGCCGCTTCCAGCTCTTTCACGCTGCGGAACGCACCTCGCCGAATTCGTTTGTTCGTGATCTCGGCGAACCAGCGTTCCACCAGGTTGATCCAGGAACTGTAGGTGGGAGTGAAGTGGAGATGAAAGCGGGGGCGCTTCGCGAACCAGTTCCGGATGAGAGCGGTTTTATGCGTGCCATAGTTGTCGAGGATAAGATGGACCTCCAGTCCGGCGGGTACTTGAGCCTCGATCTGGTTGAGGAACTGACGGAACTCCCCGGAGCGATGGCGACGGCGCAGTTGACCGATCACGCGGCTGGTCTTCAATTCCAGCGCGGCAAACAGCGAGGTCGTCCCGTGGCGCTTGTAGTCGTGGGTTCGGCGCTCAACTTGGCCGGGCCGCATCGGCAGCAGCGGCTGGGTACGGTCCAGCGCCTGAATCTGGCTCTTCTCGTCCACCGAGAACACCAGGGCGTGATCGGGCGGGTTCATATAGAGGCCCACAATGTCGCGCACTTTCTCGATCAGCAGGGGGTCGGGCGACAATTTGAAAGTCTCGGTCCGATGAGGCTGCAAGCCGAAAGCGTGCCAAATCCGGCTGATCGTCATGCGGCTCAGCCCGGTAGCTCGGGCCAAACCGCGCGTGCTCCAATGCGTTTCTCCCCGCGGTGTGCTCTCCAGGGTCTGGATCACAATCTGCTCCACCTGGGCATCGGTGATTTTGCGGGGCGCTCCCGGTCGTGGCTCGTCATAGAGTCCTTCCAGCCGAGTCTTCAGAAATCGCGAGCGCCACTTGCCCACCATGCCGAGCGAGCAGCGCAGTCTCTTGGCCACGGCGTTGTTCGCCAACCCCTCGGCGCAGGCCAGCACCACACGTGCGCGTCGAGCCAGGAGCGGCTGGCTGCGGGCGCGGTGGGCCAAAGACTGGAGCCGCTCGCGCTCTTCGAGGGTCAAGATCAACGGTTTTCGGGGTCGTCCGGTTCGCATCTAAGCCTCCTACATCTTAGACGCAAGCCAAGCCAGATTAGTTCATTTATTTCTGGGACAGGAGAATAGCGAGATGTAACTTCTTTTGCACCAATTCAATGGCAAAGATGGACGGTTTCCGGAGGATTCGGGCCATTTGTGGGCCCCGAGGCCCTGGGATTGGCGGCTGCCACAAAGGATTTCCGCGCCTAAGAGTTTCGAAGAGGAGCGAAATTCCGTGATATTATGGGGGCGCTGAAGGTAGTGCGATGGGGACACCTTTTCCAGGTGTTCTGGTTCAAGTGTTCGGGTACTGAACTTGGGTTACGCCAAGGGGGAAAAGGGCGGTTGCCAGGCAATGGTAACAAAAACGTGCGGCAGGCTCCGGCACAGATTTGGAGAGCAGGCCCTTGCCATTTGCTACAGCCATGAAACCTGCCTTTCCCGGCTTTCTCTTCCTGGACGCCATGGGTTCTTTTGGAGGGGAGAAATACGATTCCTTAAGGAATGGAGAATGAAGATGTCACATCGACTTTGGCTTATGTGTGTTATGGCTGTTTCTTTCCTCACCTTGACGACACCTGTTTGGGGTCAGAGCTCAAGCGTTGCGAATAGTCCTGTTCCCGGCTCCCATCAGCGCTTCCCCGGTCCGGCTTCCGAGGCATATCAGAATAGTGGTTCGGCCAGCCGTTATGTCTATGCCTCTGCTCCCAAGCCACAGGATAGCGGCCAGCAACAAAGCAATGAAAGCCAGGGGCAGAGTCAAAACGGGAATCAGGACCAGGGTATGGCCGGAAGCCAGAATCAGAACCAGAATCAGAATCAGGATCAGAAAGCTCAGGGGCAGAAGAAGGAAGAAGCTCCTCCAGAAAAACCCACCTATCTGACCTACACCGTCAAGAAGAAGTCGCTGGAAGAGCAGGCGAAAACAGGCAAGACGCTTTCCGTTGAATTCAAATCAGTTCCGGCAGGCGCCACCATTATGGTTGACGGTTATCAGGTGGGCCACACTCCCGCCACAGTCCAGATTCCTCTCGGAAAGCATCTGGTCACCATCACCAAGTGGGGGTATGAGTCATGGTCACAGGACCTGGACGTGGCCAGCGGCAAGAAACTCAGCCTGAACCCCTCATTGCACAAAGACTGGTAGATGGGAGCGCTTGCCCCTGCGCCTGGCTGGTATCAGCGCGCACGAAAAATCGTTGAAGAGTCGAGGTTTGGGTCGGGCTCCATCCGGAGCCAGGCGGCGCGCAGGTCAGCAGGCATGCCATCGTTCCATGATGCATGTTCACTGCCGGCGAACGGCAAGGGGACTTTCAGGTCTTTTCTCCAGGAAGCCTATTGCGACTTTTGGGTAAAGCCTGCCGGCAAGCTGCCAAACGAATTCCAGACCCGGCCACTGCAAAGAAGTCGCTGCCCGCAGATATGTCACAAGGTTCCATCAGGAAGGAAATCCGAACGGTTGCCAGGCTGCCAGGACCGTAAAATCCTGGTGCGGAGGGAGGGAATCGAACCCTCACTTCCCGGAAGGGAAAAGGGATTTTAAGTCCCTTGCGTCTACCAGTTCCGCCACCCCCGCGTATTGAAAATTGAAGACTTTCCCGGCCCTATCGACGCTCGTTTCCTCAAGATGACCGAAACCATTCGAAAACTTAGTGATGAGCCCCAAGGCGGCCAGCATGTGATGCGCACAGCCCTCAAAGTCTATCATAAAGTTCTTATGCGGCCTCAGTGAGACATCCGTGGGACGATCTGTCCAGGCACCCAGGCATGAACCCATATGCGCGGAGATATGTGAGCCTTTGCGGACGTCAGCGGATCACCTGATTAAGGAGTTGCCCCACGGCCCGGTGAGCTTCCAGAACTGCGGTTCTGTGGTCTGGCGTGGCTGAAAGGTCAGTATTAGCGAAAGCGATTCTGCCAAAGGGCGCAGCCCGCAGGATTTCACGCGGCGCCGGCTTGCCATCCTTGCCAAAAAAGAATCCCGGTTGGGGATTGACGTAGGCATGGCCCCAGCGGTTGAGCACGATCCCAGCAATATCGCGACGCGCGTCAAAACCTGATTGGGAGAACATCTCGGTCAACTGCTCGCGAATCTTGCGTTCATACTCGCGATACGAAGTTGACAGAAGTTCCATCCGTCCGAGGTTGCCTTGTTCTTCGATCGGTTTTCCGGGGTGGCCAAAAAGAACTTTCAGCGTAATGACGGTTGGCGAATCGGGTCCGATGGTGGGCGGCGCTCCGCTGAAAAGCGGGACCTTATGTACGGAAGTGAAGGAGCCGAGCCCTTCAAACCACTGAGCGCTGGAAACCCCCAGCTTGTAGAGAAATCGCCAGTTGCGCACTGCCACATTAGCAATCATGCACGGGGAGCGGTAGAACTGCGCATAGGCTTCGCGGTGAGTTGCAGGAAGGTCGCGAACAACCAGTTTGGTGGTCCAGCAACCGCCGGCCATCACTGCTGAACGCGCCTTCAGGCGATAAACCTTTCCACCCTGCGTATAGGTAATCCAGACAAATGGCGAACTGTGCGGCTGCCCTTGGTGCTCAACGCGAACGACCGTGGCTCCCAGGCGGACCCGCGCCGGTTGTCCGGGGCGGTCAAGCGCCGCAAAGTTCACCTTGTTGGAACAGACCGCTTTGAGGGTGCGGGATCCGGCAATCGAATCCGGAATCAAGGTTTTTACAATGTGGCGGGCTATACCGGCATTGCCGCCTGGGAAGGCATACCAGCC
>DASTAW010000046.1 GCA_035712365.1 Terriglobia bacterium | reverse complement strand
CCACTTCGGGCGGTCCCAGCCCACAACCGACGCAATCCGGAATTCAGGAAACACTACCAGAATCGTGTTGGCTCAGATGCCAGGGTAAAGCCGGAACTTGCATGGTTGACTTCCAGCCCATCCTGAAATGTACCCCCTGGCTGCCAATGAATGCAACTGTGATTCGGGCTTGCAGACCTCGTCGGTTCAGTTACGTCGGCAATGAAAGGCCGCGGACCCCAAAAGCGGGGACCGCACTACGAGCTTCGCTCAGGGCGGGCCTGGCCATGCCATGTGACCACAACACGGGCGAGAGCGCCCGTGCCACAATTGTGATAAACTGGTGCCACCGATGAAAAATGGGGCAAAAACAGACCGGAAATCCGCGGCTTCTTTTCCGGCGGGAAGCCTTGCGGCCTGGCCCTGCGGCCGCGATCAGCTCCCGGCCAGTCAGGAGCCGCCCTGGCACGACTCTGAGCTCAACCGGCGGGACTTCATCATGCTCACGGGCGGCCTCGGTTCGACAGGGGCTGCCCAATTCCGATTTTTGAAGGAGGTTTTCATGGGATCTTCACCTACCACAGCTAAAGGAGGCGCAATGCCTTTCACTCTTCCTGCTCTTCCATATGCAAGCGATGCATTGGAACCTTACATCGACAAAACGACAATGGAAATTCACCACGACAAACACCACGGGGGGTATGTCAACAACCTGAACAAGGCAATCGAATCCGTGTCCGATCTGTCCGGCAAGACCATCGAAGAACTTCTGGCCAACAACTGTGCGCTGGCGCCGGAGAATATCCGGACCGCCGTCCGCAACAACGGGGGCGGCCATGCCAACCACTCGATGTTCTGGACGATCATGGGGCCCAAGAAGGGCGGCCAGCCGAGTGGCGCGTTGGCGGAAGCCATCAAGAGCGCCTTTGGCGGGTTCGATCAGTTTAAGGAAAAATTCGGCGCCGCTGCCACCACGCGGTTTGGCTCGGGATGGGCATGGCTGGTGAAAAACAGCGCGGGCAAGCTGGACATCTATTCAACGGCCAACCAGGACAGCCCTCTTATGGAGGGAAAATTCCCCGTGATGGGACTCGATGTGTGGGAGCACGCCTACTACCTCAAATACCAGAACCGCCGGCCTGAGTATATTCAAAACTGGTGGAACGTGGTGGACTGGGCAGCCGTTGAAAAACGGTTCACCAGCGGAAGGTAATTCAGCATCGGGCGGCTCGGGTTACGGGGCAAAAGGCCCTGTAACCTGTTCGCCCTTCAAGATCGTCCAATTCAATTTGAAAGCCGCTGCTCGTCATCATGGCCAGGATTAACGAAATCCACGTGAACGGGAAGCGCCACGCGATTGACGCTGACGCGCAGGCCACTCTGCTGAGCGTGCTGCGTGACCACCTGGGGCTTACCGGGACCAAGTTTGGCTGCGGAGAAGGCCAGTGCCGCGCCTGTACGGTCCTGCTGGACGGAAAGCCCATCCACTCCTGCCTCACCCCGGTGGGCGACGCCGCCGGAAGACAGATCACCACCATTGAAGGGCTGGCGGAAAATGGCAACCTTCATCCCGTGCAGCAGGCATTTCTTGACGTGGAAGCCTTCCAGTGCGGCTATTGCACTTCCGGCATGATCGTGACGGCCGTGGCGCTTCTCCGCCAGGACCCCAACCCCAGCGAAAAAACCATTCGAGAATTTATGCAGGGCAACATCTGCCGTTGCGGAACCTATCCGCGGATTATGGAGGCCATCCGCAATGCCGCATCGGCCATGAAGAAGTCTCGCGCATGAGCACAAGGAAGGTTCCAGAAATCGCCATCGAGCCCGAGCGATACGAGCTGCGGGAGGCGCCGCTCCATCATTTTGAGCTTGACCGCCGCGACTTCTTCAAGCTCATAGGCGGCGGTGTCGCCGTCTTCCTGTTGTTGCCCAGGGGCCTGGCGCAGGAATCGGGCCGCAGAGGCTCTCGTTTTAGCGAGGCGCTGCCGGAGAACATCGGCGCCTGGCTGCACATCGGCGAAAACGGCGCGGTGACGGTTTATACCGGCAAGGCCGAAATGGGCCAGAACATTCGCACTTCGCTGACGCAGGCGGTGGCGGAAGAACTCCACGTGAAGGTGGGTTCCATCAGCATGGTGATGGGTGATACCGATCTCACGCCGTTTGACATGGGGACCTTCGGCAGCCGCACCACTCCCACCATGAACAAGCAGCTTCGCCGCGTGGCCAGCGTGGCGCGCGATACGCTGGTTGGGCTGGCCGCCAGGCAGTGGAACGTTCCGGCTTCGCAGTTGGTTGCGAAGGATGGCGAAATCCGTGAAAGCAACGGAGGCCGCTCTATCTCCTACGCCGAGCTTGCCCAGGGGCAGACGCTGGCCCGTGCGATTGTTGAAAACGATCCTCTGACTCCGCCGAGCGAGTGGACGGTGGCCGGGACGTCCGTTCCCAAAGTCGATGGCCGCGCGTTTGTGACGGGCGAGCACCAGTATGCTTCCGACATCCGGCGGCCCGGAATGATGTTCGGCAAGGTTGTGCGTCCGTCCGCCTACGGAGCGACGCTCGAATCGCTCGACGCTTCGAAAGCCCAGGCCATGCCCGGAGTCACGGTGGTGCATGACGGCGATTTTGTGGGAGTGGTTGCGCCAAGCGAATTCGAGGCCGGGCGCGCCGCCTCCGCCATCCGCGCAACCTGGAAAACTGTTCCGCAGCCTTCCAGCGCGGAACTGTTTGACTATTTGAAGTCACACGCCGAGCCGGGCGGCCGCGGTGAATATGAAGCCGGATCCATGCAGGCCGGGCTGGCCGCCGCCAAACACCGGCTGACAGCCACCTACACGATTGCCTACATCCAGCATGCGCCGCTTGAGCCGCGCGCCGGCGTGGCGGAATGGGAGAACGGCAAGCTGACCGCCTGGACCGGATCGCAGCGGCCGTTCGGAGTTCAGGAGCAGTTGGAAGAAGCTTTCCACCTTCCGAAAGGCAAATGCCGCGTGATTGTTCCGGACACCGGCGGGGCATACGGCGGCAAGCATACCGGCGAGGCGGCGATCGAGGCGGCACGGCTCGCGCGCGCGGCTGGCAAGCCCGTCAAGCTGGTGTGGACGCGCGAGGAAGAATTCACCTGGGCCTACTTCCGGCCGTCGGGCGTGATCGAAATCTCGAGCGGCGTGGACGGGCAAGGCCTGCTGACCGCCTGGGAGTTCCACAACTACAACTCGGGCGGCGCAGCTATCCGGACGCCCTACGACGTTCCCAACCAGCACATCCAGTTTCATGAAGTGGATGCGCCGTTGCGGCAGGGCTCCTACCGGTCGCTGGCCGCCACCGCCAACCACTTTGCGCGCGAATCCCACATGGACGATCTGGCGCACCGCGTGAAAATGGATCCGCTGGAATTCCGGCTGAAGAACCTGAAGAACCAGCGGCTGAAGTTTGCCTTCACGGCGGCCGCGGACGCCTTCGGCTGGAAGACCCGCAAGCCTCCAAAGGGGCACGGTTTTGGAATGGGCGGCGGAGTTGAGAAAGGCGGCTACGTCGCAACCTGCGCCGAAGTCGCCGTGGACCGTTCGAGCGGCAATGTTCGCGTGGTGCGCGTGACCAGCGCGTTCGATTGCGGCGCAGTGGTGAATCCCAACGGCTTGCGGAACCAGATAGAGGGAGCGAACATCATGGGCCTGGGCGGCGCACTGTTTGAGGCGATCGAGTTCAACGACGGCCGAATTACCAACGGCACGTTCACCCAGTACCGCGTCCCGCGATTCAGCGACGTTCCGGAAATTCAACCTGTCCTCATCGACCGCAAGGACCAGCCTTCCGCCGGCGCCGGCGAAACGCCCATCTGCGGGCTTGCTCCCGCCATCGGCAATGCCATCTTTCATGCCACCGGCAAGCGCATCCGCTCCCTGCCGATGGTCCCGCACGGGCTGAAGAAAGCTTAGGTCTGGCTCCCCGATCCACGACCCCGCAACGAAACGTCGCAGTCTTGGATGAAATTCGCGAGTCGTCATTCTGAGGTCGTCTTTTGACCGAAGAATCTGCTTCTTCGAACCGAAACGCGAAAAGATGCGGATTCCTCGCTGCGCTCGGAAAGACGTGGCCAACGAAACAGGCAAAGCAGGGTTGCCGAAGCTCTTAACCTTCCCTCAGGCTTGGGCCACGAGTTCCACGTCAATCGTGATCTTGACGTCGTCGCCGACCAGGATGCCGCCAGTCTCGAGCGCCTGGTTCCACGTCAGGCCGAAATCTTTGCGGTTGATCTTGGTGGTTGCGGAAGCGCCGATGCGGGTGTTGCCCCAGGGATCTTTCGTTGGCGGGGTCGGCCCCTCGACATCGAGCGTCACCTCGCGCGTGGTCCCGTGAATGGTGAGATTGCCCCGCAGTTTCAGGCCGTCCGGGCCGTTTTCTGCGCCCGTGGATTTGAAGGTGATAGTGGGATATTTCGCCACGTCGAAGAAGTCGGGACTCTTCAGGTGGTTATCGCGGTCGGGCTCCCGCGTGTTGATGGTGTTCACGTCAATGGCGGCTTCCACGGAGAGTCCTGCGCTGGGATTGTCCTTATCAAACAGGGCCTTGCCGCTCACCTTCGTAAACTCTCCTCTGATGTTTGAGATCATCATATGGCGCACGGAAAACTGCGCGTTGGAATGGGCAGGGTCGATATTCCACGTTGTGGTTCCCGGCTTCACCGCCGGAGCTTGCTGGGTCTGTGCCATTTTGCACCTCCTGAAGCGTAAGATGCACAGCAACGAATATCGTTACAACGAATATCAGACGAAAATAAAATTACTCTTCGGTCGATCGCAATTTGTCCAGCAGGGAGGAAAGCTTCCTGAGGTCCTGCTTCGGTATGTGC
Organism: Terriglobia bacterium; assembly: GCA_035712365.1. Lineage (NCBI taxonomy): Bacteria > Pseudomonadati > Acidobacteriota > Terriglobia > Terriglobia bacterium. Next base: position 80,259 of record DASTAW010000046.1, on the reverse strand, counting down.
TTGAAAAGATTGCGGTGCAGCTCAGTGATGGGCTTGTCCAGCGAGCCCAGCAGGCGAAGCCCCCCAGGCGTTATTCTTGTCGTTACCACGCGACGATCACCTGTGCTCCGCGAGCGGGCAATCAGCTTCCGTTTTTCCAGCCGGTCGAGCAACCGGGTGATGTCGGGATCATGGGTCACCATGCGCTCCGCCGTCTCGCCGCAGGTGAGCCCCTGGCGGCCGGCCCCGCGCAGGATTCGCAGGACGTTATACTGCGTCGCGGAAAGGCCCGAAGCCCGCAGCAGCTTTTCAACGGGCTGCGAGAGGGCATCGCCGGTCTTCAGGAGATTGAGGTAGACCTCCTGCTCGATGCTGGTGAAAGGCGCCTTCTGCCTGATCTCGGCCTGGAGTTTCTTCGCCACAATTTCAATATAGTTGTTGCAACGAACATTTTCAAGAGATGTTGCGATGGCTGCGCGTTATTGGCGTGCGGTTCAGCGGTAATGGCGGTCAAGTTCGGAGGCGTAGCGGCGTCCGACGCGGGCGGCATTCTGCTCTAGCCACTGCGGGAGCGGCGTGGTCCCAAGCGGCGGCTGGTGAGAAATCAGGAGGTTCGCCATCAGCCCCTCGATCTCTTCCCGGGTCAGGATCACATCGCGGACCGCCAGGCCCAGCAAACGAGTCATCAAGTAGGCCAGCGTGGGATGGACATGAGCTATCCGCACGCGGCGCCCGATCGTCCTGGCGATAAGCTGAACGAGTTCGTTGAAGGAATAGGTCTCGGGACCGGCGGCGTCAACGGTGACATTTTCCAGCTTTTGGGCGGCGTCGGTCGCAATCTGCGCCAAGTCTTCCACAAACACTGGCTGCAGCTTGTAGTCGCCTGAACCCGGAACGCCGAAAACCGGCAAATGACGGACCATCCAGGCAATATTGTTGATTAGAATATCTTCCAGACCGAAGACGACTGTGGGCCGGATGATTGCCCAGGAAAGCGCCGACTGCGCGAGTGCCTCTTCCAGGATCGCCTTGCCGCGGTAATATGCGAGCGGGGAATCCGCGGAAGGATTGGCAATGCTGACGTGGACGAACTTGTCGACGCCGGCTTCCTCCGCCGCACGCATGAGCAGGCGGGTGTTGGCGACGGTATTTTCAAATGAATGGCGGCCATACGGAAACCTGACCCAGTAAGTGTTGTAGACCGTCGAAGCGCCTTCAAGCGATTTTCGCAGTTGATCGGGCTGGTCAAAATGGTAGGGCACGACTTCGATTCTATTGCCAAAAGGATTGGCCCGGCCGGGATGGTTCGTCAGCGTTCTTACCTGCCGGCCCGCGGCCAGCAGCCGGTGGGTGATGTACTTGCCGGAATAGCCGGTGGCGCCCGTGACTACGTCCAGTTCGCTCATAAATTTCACTCCCTAATCTTTCACAAGTTGACCGATCGCCCACCCGGCATGCTCGCGGACGGTGGGATCGCGATGGCGTGAAAGCTCCTCGATCCTCGGCAGAAAGCGGCGGTCGCCGGAATTTCCCATCACCACGCAGAGATTGCGCAGCCAGCCGCGATACTTGGGCCGCTTGATGGGCGAATGCGCGAAGGCCCGGCGGAAATCCTCCTCACTCACTTGCGCCAGCGCCGCGATCGGAGGGTTGAAAAGAGAAAAGCTCCGGGCTGAGGATGGCGATTGACGGTCCTCACAGGCCCTGTTGGGGGGAACGCCGCCGGTCCCTGCCTCGGCGCCGTCACAGGAAGATGAAAGGGTTACAGCAAGAGGCTGAAATTCGGGCAGGGTAGTTGTCGCTGCGCCGGCACGGCCAAGGCCCTTTTCCGCTGGCTGACGGCTAATCGCTGAACGCTGGCTGCCCGATTTCTGACTCCTGACTTCTGTCTCCTGTCTCCTATTCCAGGGACAGACATCCTGGCAGATGTCGCAGCCGAACATGTTGGCGCCAATCTTCTGCCGATACTGCTCTGGGATGGGGCCTTTCAGTTCAATGTTGAAATAGGCGATACAGCGCGAGGCGTCCATCACATAAGGTGTGGTCAGCGCTCCCGTCGGGCAGGCATCAAGGCAGCGCGTGCAGGAGCCGCAACGGTCCGGAGCGGGCAGGTCCGGTCCAATCGCCAGGCTGGTGAGCACCACGCCGAGGAAAAACCAGGAGCCCTTCACCGGGTTAATCAGGCAGGTGTTCTTGCCGGTCCAGCCAATGCCGGAATAGCGCGCGAATGCCCGCTCGACGATGGGCCCCGTGTCAACGTAGACGCGTGTTTCCGCGCCGGGCTCGAGGCTTTCGATCGCCTGCCGCAATTTTTCCAGCCTGAGGCGCATGGTCTCGTGATAGTCCTGTCCCCAGGCGTATCGGGAGATCCAAGCGCGGGGGCCGGCGGCGCCATCAAATGGCATTGATGACGCAGGCTTTATTTCATCCACCGAGGGACCTGCGGAGGCTTCTGTTGAATAGGGAAAGGCGGCATTATAGATGAGGCCCACGCAGAGTACCGATTGAGCGGTGGGTAAAACGAGCCGCGGGTCGTGGCGCCTGGGGTTTTCAAGATAGCGCATCTCGCCGCCGTAGCCCTGTTCCACCCACTGGCGGGCAAACTTCAAGTCCTCCCAGACACCCACGGGAGCGACGCCGACCAGGTCAAAGCCTGTTTCGAGAGCTTTTTGTTTCAGCAGATGTTTGAGCGCCATTCTTTGTTTATCTTATCCCATGAAAACGCATCCCGCCGCCAGCCTCTCTTGGGAAGCGCGGAACCGCCACTTGGCTTGAGAAGGCTTTCAGTCATCAATAGGGTTTCCTGGCGCCTTTGCGCCTCTGCGTGCCACGCCTTTGGTTTATGAGAGCTTTCTCTCGCAAAGACGCCAAGGCGCAAAGTAAGACTGCAATGGCCCTTCAGTGGTCAAAGCCGGACGCTGATGAGGCTGAGTGGCAGCTTCTGGAGAGTGCGCACCGGCATCAAAAACGCCGATAGTGGGTCCAAGGCATTGAAATTTAAGGGGATTTCTGCTTTCCGTTTAAGCTGCCATTATGGCCGTCCAACCCCTTTATGCCGCATTTCGGCACAAAGTGCTTAGCGGGAGCGCCGGTCCTTTCCTAGAATTCAAGCTGTGAGGCTTGGTATCGAGAATTGCAGGGTCGACGCGCGGGTTAGCTGAGAAACGTAGCAATGTGGTTTGTGCTGAGGCTTTGGAGGCCTTGGATCGATCAAGGCCGGATGAAGAATGCACCTGCGTCGGCCACCAGGCAGCGACGGATTTTGCGAGAGTTGTTTTCAACTGCGGGAACGGAATCTGCGGCTGGATGACCTCGCCGAACGTGAGAGGAAATTAACTCCCTGCCCAAGGTTTGGCGGGTGGGTAAATCAAAATAAAGGGGTGTTGCATTATGCCACGTATTCGAGGTCAACGAGCCATGAAGTATTTTGACCGGACAATCACTGCGACCGCCGGCGCTTTGTTCGATGGCATTCAGTTTTTCAATAAGTACAAGCCTGCTCCGGCTTTTACGCCCAAATGGTCGGACAAGCCGATGCTGAAATCCTGGCAAAAGACCAAACCGAAGCTAGGCTGGCCGCGGGAAACGGATTCACTTTGCCCCGGCTGCGTGAAGGAAGCTCGAGCGGCCATTATTTCAGGAGAAAAAGACTGGCACGACCTCCTGAACACCAAGGTCGGCGAGATTAAGGCGCAAATTATCGAGCGCGACGGCCAGGTTTGGATGATTAAAGATTGCCCCGTCCACGGCCATTTTGAAGACATCATGGCGCTCGACGTCAACTTCCTGAAGTGGATTGAGCAGAATTTCCCTGGGCGCGACATCCGGGCCCACAATGACAAGGACCTGCACAACCATGGCTCCAGCACCATCCGCCACGGGCGCGGTTCCGTCCTGACGGTTGACCTGACCAACCGCTGCAACATGATGTGCGATCCTTGCTTTATGGATGCGAATCAGGTCGGATTTGTCCACGAGTTGAGCTGGGAAGACATCAAGGAAATTCTGGATAACGCCACCAAGATCAAGCCGCGGCGGCAGATGTCCGTGCAGTTCTCAGGCGGCGAGCCGACCATGTCGCCCTACTTCGTTGATGCCGTGCGCTATGCGCGTAAAATTGGCTTCAACAGCGTCCAGGCGGCCACCAACGGCATCGAGTTCGCCAAGAACAAAGAATTTTGCCGTCAGGCGTTTGAAGCCGGACTCCGCTATGCCTACCTGCAGTTTGACGGCATCGGCAATGACGCCAACAGCCACCGCAAGGTGGGCAACCTGTTTGACGTCAAGCTGAAAGCCATTGACAACATGCACGAAGCGGGAATTGAAATCATCCTGGTCACCACGCTGGTGAACAACGTGAACAACGACCAGGTGGGCCCCATCATCAACTTTGCCCGCGAAAACCCCAAGAAAATTGCTTTTATCTCCTTCCAGCCGGTTTCTTTTACGGGGCGGGATGAAGACATAACGCCGGAGCGGCGGGCCCGGCAGCGATACACGCTGTCGCACATGGCGGCGGACGTTAAGAAGCAGGTTGGAATTACGGAACCGACCCGCGACTGGTTTCCGCTGTCGCTCATGGGTTCGTTCGCCGATTTTGCGGACCTCGTCCACGGTCCGGAGGCGCAGTGGGGCCAGGTCAGTTGCGGATGCCACCCCAACTGCGGCGTGGGAACGGCGCTGATGATCAACAAGGAAAACAAGGAATGGGCGCCGGTGCCGCAGTTCCTCAACATTCCGGGCCTGGTCAAAGACATGCAGAAAATCACCGATGCCGGCCGCGGCAAATGGCTTTCGAACCTCATGATGGGCCTGGCGCTGCTGAAGAATTACAAGCCCTTCGGAGCGCCTCCGAGCCTGGCGCTGGTGGACATCCTGAAGAAGTTTGACAAGTCGTTCGCTCTGACTGGCGAAAAGCGCGCCGACAAGGTTTACGGAGCTTCAAGCCCCAACCGCACCCTCGAGGACACGATGAAGCGCCGCTCCGATCCCTGGAACTTTCTCTTTATCGCCGGTATGTGGTTCCAGGACCTGTTCAACTACGACTTCCGCCGCACCGAAATGTGCATCATTCCTTACGCCACGCAGCAGGGTGAAATTTCCTTCTGCGCCTACAACACCGGAATCGGATGGCGGAACATCATCGAGAACATGCACAAGAACGCGACGGTGGCCGAGTGGTACAAGTCCCACGGCAAGCATGAAATCTACGCCGCGGGAAAGAAGGTCAGCCTGTCGGAGTTTGATCACTCTTTGACCATCAACGCCGAGGACGCTGCGCGGGTCCGTGAGCGCGACCATGACATCCCGATGACAGCGGCCGAGGAAGAGCGCGCGCGGCGCAAGGCCGAATGGGAAGCCAAACAGGCCCGGGCATACTACGAGGAGGTAGTCCTCAAGAAGCCCAAAGTCGACCTGGTACAGATTGGCAGCGCCAACCAAACCAAAGACACCGAAAAGGTTCCCGTGTAGTTTCTTTCCGTGGGGAGTTGAGGCCATCAAGGCCGCCTGCTCGGAGGACGACAGGCGGCCTTTTTGTTTTGATCCCACTTCCCGCCTGGAGCGAGGGCTGTTTTGCTGTTGATCCAGGTCCCGGCCTTGTTCACGTCGCAGAGTTGCGGTACCATAGAGTGGTTCTCCGAGCCTTTGGGAGCTAAAGAGCATCCAACAATCCATGCCCCTTAGGCCGGCAGGGTGCGCGGAGAAATCCGGGCGCCTCCCGTATTTGGAAAGGGGAACGGGCCTACGCCGAATACGGGTAGGCGTTTTTATTTCTGTAGGCTAGCTTACGAGTGCGCCTGGAGCCTTCGGCAAGCCTCGCAGAATTGATGGCGGAAGTTTATGCTGAAAGACAGTTACGGCCGCGACATCCACGACCTGAGAATTTCGGTGACGGACCGCTGCAACTTCCGGTGTGTTTACTGCAAGTCCGCCGACCCGAAGAACTATTTTCCCCACAAGGAGTTGCTGGACTGGGACGAGTTCCTGCGGCTGGCGCGCATCATGACCGGGCTGGGCATCCGTAAGGTTCGCATAACCGGCGGAGAGCCGCTGCTGCGCCCCGGCATCATCGGTTTTCTCTCACAGCTTGGCCAGATCGACGGCGTTCAGGACCTGGCGCTGACGACCAACGGATATCTGCTGGCCGAGATGGCTTCCGACCTGGTCCGTGCAGGCGTGCGCCGCGTGAACGTGAGCATGGATTCCTCTCATCCGGAACGGTTTGCCGCCATCACGCGGACTCCGGGTTCGTATGAACGGGTGATGAAAGGCATCGACGCTGCCGTGGAAGCTGGTCTCGATCCGGTGAAGGTGAATGTGGTGCTGGTGCGTGGATTCAACGAGGGCGAGGTCCTGGGTTTTGCGGAGCTTGCCAGGACCAGGGGCCTGATCGTGCGGTTCATCGAATTCATGCCGCTCGATGCCGATCACAAGTGGAACCGATCGCTGGTGGTGACGGCGCGCGAGATTTTTGAGACAATCCATCCCGTCTTTCCTCTGGCCGAGACGCCGCGCCACGAAGCGAGTGATACGGCCCTGCGTTACCGATTCAAGGATGGGAAAGGGGAAATCGGCGTTGTTGCTCCCGTTTCGATTCCGTTCTGCGGGCAGTGCAGCCGCATCCGCCTGACGGCTGATGGCAAACTGCGAACGTGCCTGTTTTCGCTGGAGGAGCATGACCTGGGAGGCATGCTGCGCGGCGGGGCAGGAGACCCCACTATCGAGGAATATATCAAGTCTGTTGTTTACCAGAAGGAGCGGGGCCATCGCATCAACGAGCCGGATTTTGTTCAGCCGTCGCGGACGATGGTTTACATCGGCGGATAAGTGCTGCAGTTGGCTCTGCGCCGCATCTTTACTGTGCGCTCGTTCAGCGGCGGCAGGGTGCTAAAATAGAGTTTCAGACGGGTCTCTTATGGCGACAAGCACCTTGAATTTATTACCGGAAAATTACGTGGAATTGTCCGATCTGGAGCTGGACGATCGCATCGCCCGGGCCAAGGCAGAGATGGGTCCGCGCGTGGTGATCCTCGGGCATCATTACCAGCGCGACGAAGTCATCAAGTTTGCGGATTATCGCGGCGATTCGCTGAAGCTTTCGCGCCTGGCCGCCAGTCGCAAGGACGCTGAATACATCGTGTTTTGCGGTGTTCACTTCATGGCGGAAAGCGCGGACATCCTGCGCAACGCGCACCAGATGGTGGTCCTGCCCGACCTCAAGGCCGGCTGCTCGATGGCGGACATGGCGGACCTCGAGCAGGTGGAAGTCTCGTGGGACGCGATTGCCAGCCAGACCCGCGGCAAGGTTGTTCCCGTCACCTACATCAACTCGACTGCCGCCATCAAGGGATTTGTGGGCCGTCAGGGCGGCGCCGTCTGCACTTCGTCGAACGCCCGAAAGGTTATGGCGTGGGCGCTCGAACGCGGCGAGAAGGGCCTTTTTATTCCAGATGAGCATCTGGGAAGGAACACCGCATATCGAATGGGCATTCCGCTCGACGAAATGGCGGTATGGAACCCGCATGAAGAAATGGGCAGGCTGACGGACCGGGAGATTCGGCATGCCCGCGTGATTTTGTGGAAAGGACATTGTTCTGTGCATCAGCGCTTCCTGCCGCAGCACGTCGATCGCGCGCGCAAAGATCATCCGGGCATCCGTGTGATTGTCCACCCGGAGTGTCGCTGGGACGTTTGCGAGGCGGCGGATGAAGTCGGCTCGACGGAGCTTATTATCAGGAAGATTGAAGAAGGCGGCCCGGGAAGCAAGTTCTCGGTAGGAACAGAAATCCACCTGGTGAAGCGGCTGGCGCAGGAATATCCTGACCGGTTTGTGATGTCACTGGACGACTGCGGATGCCTTTGCAGCACCATGTACCGCATTTCGCCGCAGCACCTGTGCTGGGTGCTCGAGAGCCTGATGGCCGGGCAGGTGGTGAATCGGGTTGAAGTGGACGAAGAAACCCGGCGCTGGGCGCATCTGGCTCTTGATCGAATGCTGGAAATTGTGTAGTGATTTCGTGGCTGTAATCATTGCGGGATTCAACGCGCAGACAGACCGGGAGGGGTTCACCGCCGATTGGAGCGGTGAGCATCAGGATACCATTCTATGTCAGAGAAGTATTTCAGCCGTCACGAGGCAGAACAGCTTCTGCCCATGATCCAGGAATTTCTGAAGGTGGCGCAAGACCACAAGCAAACCGTGGATGCCGCACAAGTGGAACTCACCAAGGCGGCGTCGCGAATCATGGTCCTTGGGGGATCGTATCCTCCTTATTCAGATCTTGTTAGGAAGAAAAATGAGCGCGACCATGCTTCCGAAAGAATCGTGGAGACGATCTCAAAAATTCAGGAAACCGGCTGCCTGGTTAAGGACATTGACGAAGGCTTGATCGATTTTCCCAGTATCATTGAGGGTCAGGAAGCTCTCCTGTGCTGGAAACAGGGAGAGGTGCGGATCGAATACTGGCACGGGTTGGAAGACGGGTTTGCAGGGCGCAAGCGCCTGGAATCGGGTTCTACTCAGGAACCGCCTTCAGGACCGACACGCGTCCAGTAGTCTGCGCCGTTTTTATCCACAGAGAAAGGGAGACTGGCATGCTGCAGCCATTGCGGAGTGAGTGGGTCAGGAAACGGACTGGCCCCATCGTGACCCAGATGCATTACGCGCGGCAGGGCGTGGTGACGGAAGAAATGGAATACGTGGCCAGGCGCGAAAATCTTTCGCCCGAGCTGGTCCGGTCGGAAGTCGCGCGCGGGCGCATGATAATCCCTGCCAACGTCCGGCACGTCGAGCTCGAGCCGATGTGCATCGGCATCGCGGCGAAATGCAAGATCAACGCCAACATCGGCAACTCTGCAACCACGTCGAATCTGGAAGAAGAACTCGAGAAACTCCACGCCTCCGTCCACTTCGGAGCCGACACGGCCATGGACCTCTCAACCGGCGGCGACATCCACGCCATCCGCGAATCCAACCTGCGGCACAGCCCCGTGCCCATCGGCACCGTGCCCATTTATGAGGCCCTTTCGCGAGTGAAGCAAGTGCGCGACCTCACGCCTGAGATCATGCTGGAGGTCATCGAGGAGCAGGCCGCGCAGGGCGTTGACTATATGACCATCCACGCCGGCGTTCTGCGGGAATTCATTCCGCTGACGCGCCACCGCATCACCGGCATCGTCAGCCGGGGCGGCGCCATCATGGCCCAGTGGAGCGCTGAGAACAATCAGGAAAACTTCCTCTACACGCGCTTCGAGGACATCTGCCGCATCTTCCAGAAGTATGACGTTTCGTTTTCGTTAGGCGATGGCTTGCGGCCCGGGTGCCTGGCGGACGCCAGCGATGAGGCGCAATTTGCGGAGCTCAAAGTTCTGGGCGAGCTGACGAAAAAAGCCTGGGAGCATGACGTCCAGGTGATGATCGAGGGGCCGGGGCACATCCCGATGGACCAGATCAAGCTCCAGGTGGACAAAGAAATGGCGCTTTGCCATGAGGCTCCGTTTTACACGCTGGGGCCGCTGGTTACCGACATCGCCCCCGGCTATGATCACATCACCTCCGCCATCGGAGCGGCCATGATCGGCTGGCACGGAGCTTCCATGCTCTGCTACGTGACCCCCAAAGAGCACCTGGGCCTGCCCAACAAGAATGACGTGCGCCAGGGCATTATCGCCTACAAGATTGCGGCCCATGCCGCTGACGTGGCCAGGAAACGGCCCGGCGCCCGTGATCGCGACGACGCTCTCTCCTACGCGCGTTTCCTTTTTGATTGGAACAAGCAGTTTGACCTGTCACTGGACCCCGAAATGGCGCGCTCCATGCACGACGAAACGCTGGGCGACGAATATTACAAGGATGCGGCTTTCTGCTCCATGTGCGGCCCCAAATTCTGCTCCATGAATACCACGCAGGTGATGGAGAAACACCTGGGCCTCGATCAGAAAGAACGCGAGCAGAAGTTTGCGGAACTGATGGCCAAGGTTGGACGTTGAAGTCATTCGGGATGTCCGTTTTCGCCTTGCGCGAGGAAGGCGTTCTATTGGTGACTCACGAGCTTGACATCTGATGAATTGGAAAGCATTATAAGTCGAGGGAGGAAGGCGATGGTTCTTAGTCCGAGCAGCTTGGCGTTGACTCTAGTCGAGGACGCGCCCGAAAAGATTCTTGAGGAGCGAGTCCGAGGCGAAGGTGACAACATCAGGAGGGAATTGGCGAAAGGGGAGAGTTACACGCTCAAAGACAACCAGGGGAATGTCTTTATTATCCAACCGAAACCAACAAAGGGTAAGCATTAGGCCCGTCTAAATGCTTGCACTGATAGCATCTTTCGCTATCATCACCTACTTTCTTATTCCCGGCGCCCTTTACCGGACACTAATCGCCTTATTCATTCCACCAAGGAATTTCCAGCGGAGCCGTACGGACGACATCCGCTTTGCTGTTCTCGCCGGTATTGTGCCACTCGGACTCTCAATTTTCCTGGTGACTACGATCCGATGGACTGCCTCCCACCCGTTCTCTTTCCCCGGTGATTCCGCAGTACAAAGGTTGGCTGATTACCGGACTGTCTTTGACGCCGCGTACAGCGAAAAGTTGTTTGATGCAGACCCCTACAGGTTCTGGCATGCTTTCAACCACGTCATTCGTCACCAGGCAAGGATACTGTCATGGTATTACCTGGCGCTCATTCTGGAGGCAATTGGTCTAGGGGTCTGCAGCAAACGACTATGGTTGTTTACCCGGGAATCCAGGGTTGACGTGGCACGGTGGAATCGATTCGGGAGATGGTGCGCACGCCATTTTGCTGACCATGTTCTCGTGCCCCAAATATCGGAGTGGTACCTGCTCCTGTCTACGGCAGCATTTGCGCCGGGTGTCGCTAAGCGTGTTCATCTCGACGTTTTGCTCCATGAAGACAAATTGTATCGGGGCACAGTCGCCAGCGGCTCATATTTTCTCGATAGGGACGGCAGCCTGTCGGGACTTATGCTTGTGAACGCCAGTAGATTTGATAGGCAGAAGTACCTGAGTGATGGACAGAAAGGCAGCCAGTCGAAGGTGGAAGCTTACTGGAAATCAATTCCGGGTGCGAAGTTATACGTTCCTTTCCGTGAGGTTTCGAACCTAAATATTCGCTACGAGTCTCCGGCACCTGACATCCTGAGAAGAATCATTGAGCGGGCGCTTTCGGACCGCGGCATTAAAGCCACAGTCGCGACAGAAATACCGTCTTCTCCGACGGAGACCGGGACAACCGCTGTTGACAGCAGCTCATAAATGCAGATCCAATTCTAGCTGATCGAAAAATACAGCGTAGGGGGAGAGCATCCTTCCTACCAGCCGCGGAAGTACAGCACGGCCACCACACTCGAAGCCGCCAGGCAGTAAATTCCAAACCAATACCAGCGCCCTTGCTCCAGCCAGCGTGAGAGCCATTTGAGCGCCACCAGGCCGGCGATGAAGGCGCAAACCATTCCCAGCAGGCTGGGAGCGAGGACCGAAACCAGACTGAGCTGTCCTCCCGCATGGGCGTCGGCGCGCATAAGCCGGTGAAATTCGCGTGCAATTGCCAGCGGCGTTATGGCCACGACAATGGCGAAGCTGAAAGACTCCACCGGTCTGCGGTCGCCGCCGGCCAGCAGGCCGCCCGAGATGGTGGATCCGGAGCGGGAAAATCCCCGAAAAGGTATGGCGATGCCCTGCAAAACGCCCATGATCGCAGCCTGAGTCCAATTGACTTCGCGCGCGCCTTCACCCGATTTGGCAACGGGGCCCCTCGCCTCGCGCAAGCCGGCCCAGAGGATCAGAATGCCGACGGCGGCAAGAGCGGGAGCAATCCAGTTCAGTTTATTAAACAGGGCTTCGATCTCCGCGGGTTGGGCGCCATGGCTCAGGATGTGCCCCACCAGGATCATCAGCGGGAACGCAACCACGCCGCTCAGGAAGCAAGCCACGAACACCATGCCCACGAATCGCCAAAAGGCCGCCCACGATGAAAAGAAGGTGTCAACCCACTGCCGCCAGAAATAGACGATGACGGCGAACATGGTGCCCGTATGCAGCATCACCAGCAGCAGGGAGTTGGCGGGAGTGGACATGTCTTCATGGAGCAGTTTGGCGACGACAATAACGTGGGCCGAACTGGACACTGGAAGGAGTTCCGCCAGCCCTTGAACAGCGGAGAGAATCACGACGTAAAGCCAATGCATGGAAGTGTGTCCTTCCGAGGATGCGCGCAGGAGAGGTTTTTAGGCCTGTTCGCCGGCCAGGGAGCCGGTCTTGCGGGGGCTGCCGCTTGCCCGGACCCGGAGGGCGCGCCGGTCTCGGAGCCTTTGGCTGCAGGTGAATACCCGCGCAGGCGGCAGGTTGCGCCAGATGGTGCGGGACTGGATGGAACCAAAATACTCCTGCAGGAACGGCAGAGAGGAATGCCGGAGCACCTTCCCGTTTTCCCAACGCACGCCATGCACGTACTGGTACTGAGTGTAGACGCTGCGTTCGTCCATGAAAGGGGCGAGGGCTTCTTGCAGGATGCGCTGGCGATGGTCTGGCATAAAGCGGAGTGAAAGTGAAGACACCACGGCATCGATTCGGGTCAAACCGCGCCGGCGCAACTCAACTCCAAGATTTTCTGCCGGCGCGTTCACCAGCACCAGCCGCGGATCCGGAAAGCGTTTTTCCAGATGGCTGATGAATTCGGGGTTAATCTCAAATGCCAGGAGTATGGCCTCTGGCGGAAGGGTTTCCAGCAGGACCCGTGTGATGGCCCCGGTGCCTGCCCCGAGTTCAACCACCGTCTTCGTGTCGTTCACCGGCAAGCCATCCAGCATGGCGCGGGCGAGGCGCCGCGAACTCGGAGCGACGGATGCGATGTTCTGAAAATCACCCGCGGCTTCCACAGCGAAGGTCTTGAAGCTTTGCACCCCCTTCACTGCCTCGGCAAGCAAACTCCTACAGCCCGCGATGTTTTTCATCATGACTTCAAGCATAGTTAACTCTTCCCGTGAGTTACCTCTTCCAGAAATCCGCCTTACGTTGGCGTTGCTTCTCCCAAGCTGAAACATGATACCACCTGATGGGGCCATAATGGCAAACGTGCAACAGAAACCGTTTTTTTGTGGTTCGGCTGGTGGTTATAATCGGCGTTCGGTCCTGGATGCGTGAGTTGCATACGCGACTTGTGCCATTCTAATGTCTGGGGACCCGGCGGACGGACGATCATCAAGTTCTAATCGCGCAAGGGCCTTCGGCCCCCGACATCACATACCTATACGTATGGCGGAAGGTGCTTATGACGAAAAACCCGGATGAAGCTCGAGTTCGAAACGAGTTTGACCAGTGGGCGGCAGCCGGCCGCGGTGAGGAGATGGAGGACCACCACCTTCCCATCACCGCCCCTGTGTTGCCGCTGATGGACCTGAAACCGAACGACCGCATACTGGATATTGGATGCGGCAGCGGCTGGCTGTGCCGATTGCTTGCGCGGCTGGTCCCGGAAGGTCGCGTTGTGGGAATTGATCTTGCCCCCGAGATGGTCCGTCGCGCCCACGCCTCCAGTGGTGAATACGCAAACCTCAATTTCATGGAGGGCGCTGCCGATAACATCCCATGTGGCGACGGTTCGTTCAGCAGGATTATTTCCATCGAGTCCGCTTATTACTGGCCGAATCCCGCGGCATGCGTCGGGGAACTGCATCGCGTGCTTGCTGATGGGGGCAGCGCCTGGATTCTCATCAATTATTACCTCGATAATCCGCACGCGCACCAGTGGGGCGCGATTCTCAATGTCCCGACGCACCTGCTTTCAGCCGAACAATGGATGGCCCTCTATCGCGATGCTGGATTCGTTGACGTTCGGTTTCGGCAGGTCCCTGACCCGACGCCCGTCCCCGACAACTATACCGGCCGATGGTTTCGGGACGCCGAGCAGATGAGGAGGTTCCATGAGCTCGGGGCCCTTCTGCTCCACGGCACGAAGCCGAAATCACCTGGCGCCGTGGGAGCCTGAGGTCCCGGCCGCGTCGTTCGCCGTCCGGCGGCCCTGTGATGCGCCGCCGGCAGGAGTTTTCCATTGCTGGAGAAATTGGGCGAGCGGACCGCTGCACATCGCCTCCTGACAGGCGCAATGCTGGCGACTGCCACCTATGCTGTTTTCTCGGGCTCGCTGGCCAATGGCTTTGTCTATGACGACAATCCACAAATTTTGCAGAATGCATTCATTCTGAATTCCAGCCTCTGGAAACAGATCTTTACGGGTTCGGTGTGGTCTTTTCAGGGCGGCAGGACAAATTTTTATCGTCCGCTGCAATTCGCCTGCTATTGGATTCTCTACCGTATTGGCGGGCCGAACCCAGCGGTGTTTCACCTTCTGAATCTACTGCTGTACGCCGCCTCAGTGTGGCTGGTGTACCGGCTGGGACGGTGGCTTCTTAATGATGAGGCCGGTGCGGTAGCCGGCGCTGCGCTCTGGGCGCTGCACCCTGTCCACGTGGAAGCCGTGGCGTGGATTTCCGCGCTTCCTGACGTGGGTTTTGCATTCTTTACCCTTCTTGCCCTCCTGAGTTTCCTGCAGGCTGAGCAGGGCGGCGAGAAACGCCGCCTCTATCATTTGTTCGCAGCTCTCTCCTTTTTCGTCGCCCTGTTCTTCAAGGAGATGGCGCTGACTTTCCCTCTTCTTCTGCTGGCTTACTGGTTCTTTCTCGGCAACTCGGAAAGCTGGATTCGCCGTGCGCGGCGCTGGGCTCCCTACTTCGCGGCCACCCTGGTCTATCTGGCGGTGCGCTATCTGGCGCTGGGCTACTTTACACAAGGCGGACATCTCTGGACCGTGCCTCTCCGCGTTGCCGAGTCTGCCGTTGGGCTGCTCGGGCAGAATACAAAAATCCTGTTCTGGCCCTCTCACCTGAACGTCTTCCGAATGTTTTACCTGGGTCCCAGCTTGCATTCACCCTGGCCCTGGATCACTTTACTGTGCCTGGGAGGGACCGTCTGGCTCCGCAAGCGCGAACCCGTCCTGGCTTTCCTGATCGCCTGGTGGCCAGTGACGCTGCTGCCGGTGCTGGACATCCGCCAGCTCAGCTTCCCTCTGCTGGCAGATCGCTTTCTCTACTTTCCATCAGTCGGTCCATGCCTGGCCGTGGCTTATTTGCTGCTCGGCTGGAATCCGCGCAAAATGCGGTGGAACATCCTCAATTGGGCCTCCAGTTGCGCCTTTGTTCTGGCAATGTTGTTCTGCACTTTCCAGACTATCCGCGCTATTCCGCGCTGGCGTGACAACAACACCCTCATCGGCTATTCGCTGGCCCAATCGCCCGATTCCCCGCTGCTGCACATGGCCCGAGGGGTCGTGCTCGAATACGAGCACGGCGACCTGAAGGGCGCGTTGAACGAATACAACTTCGCCAGGCAGTTGAATCGGAGGAGCTCCTGGCCCTTGAACCTGGACCATGATTACTACCTTGCGGTGGGGCGGATCGCCCTTCGGACGGGAAGCAGGAAGGAAGCGATTGAGGATTTCAGCAGGGCGCAGAATGCCGCGCCCGACAGTTCTCAACCGAGCGACGCTCTGGGCGCGGTTTATTTCCCTCTGGGCGATTATGCAGCCGCGGCGAAATATTTCGAGAGATCGGTGAGATCGAACCCTCAGGATGTCATGGCGCGCTTCTATCTGGGCGCCTGCTGGATGAAGCTTGGCAACTACCAGCAAGCCGCTGCGGAATTCCATGCCGCGCGCAGGATTGTGCCGGACTACTGGCAGGCCTATCAGGCTGAAGCTCGCGCGCTTGAAGCGGCTGGGCAGTCGGCCGCCGCCCGGCAGGTCCGCAACGCGATCAAGGGGATGTAGCCTCACAGGTACAGACGCGGCCCTCGTGTTCACGCGGATTCCCTTTACACGCTGGTGTAAGTTTTGTTTCCGGCAGTATAATGAGGGCCGAATTCGCTGGCCCAGGATGGCGGTGTGCAAGGGAAGCGGCCGGCTGGAGCGGTCCTTAAGGCAGGGACGGGCATAGTATCTTTGACGCAAGCTTCCGCAGAATTTTTTCAAGAATAAATCGACAACAGAAGCACACAGAGAGGACCTCTCTGGATTTCGAATATGGGGGGAGCTATGGCTGAGTTTGTGACCGTGGCGAAGTTGTCCGAGCTGGATCCTGGAATCGCGAAAGCTGTTGAGGTGAATGGTAAGGCGATCGCCGTCTTCAACGTGAACGGAACAATATTTGCCACAGACAACACCTGCCTTCACCAGGGCGGGCCGCTGGGAGAAGGGATGCTGGAGGGTAACGTGGTAACGTGTCCCTGGCACATGTGGCAGTATAATGTTTGCACAGGCGAAAATCTGGAAGACAGTCTGCTGAAGCTCGACACCTATCCCGTCCAGGTGGAAGGCGATGACATTAAGGTTGCTGTCTAGCGTGGCTCCCGCAGAATCCGAAATCCATCACTAAACGCATGCCTGAACTCCCGGAAGTTGAAACGGTCTTGCGGGGACTCCGCAAGCGCGCGCTGGGACGGCGTATTGTCGAGGTTGAGGTCCTGCACGCCGGTGTTATCGCCGGTGACGTTGAAGACTTCATTGCGAACATCAAAGGAAGGACCACGGTTGCCGTCCGGCGCAAAGGCAAGGTTCTGGCTGTGGAGCTGGCAGGCCCCGGCGCATCGGGAACGAATTATCTTGTTCTCAGGCTGGGGATGACCGGACAAGTCACGATTCAGCCGGTTGCGGCGCCGCTCGAGCCCCACACGCACGTCCGAATGCTTTTCCACGGCGGAACGGAAGAATTGCGTTTTCGCGACGTACGGCGCTTTGGCCGGCTGCGCTGTTCGACGCGCGAGGAACTGGATGCCCTGCTCAAGGGCCTTGGCCCGGACGCGCAGCAGGCGACGGAAGAGGAATTCCTCGCGGCCATGCGCGGCCGGCGCGGGGCCATCAAGAGCTGGCTGTTAAACCAGCAGGGCGTTTCCGGCCTGGGAAATATCTATGCGGATGAGGCCCTGTTTGAAGCCGGTATTCATCCTCTCGCCCAGCCGGATCGGGTTTCTCCGGCCTCGGGACGCCGGCTGTATCGCGCGATGCAAAAAGTTCTGAAGCGCGCCGTCAATCTTCAGGGGACCACCTTTCGCGACTACATCAACATCGAAGGCAGACCGGGAAATTATCTTCAGCGGCTGCGCGTGTACCAGAAAACCGGCGGACCTTGCCCTCGCTGCGGAACGACCATTCGGCGCATCGTGATCGCCGGACGCAGCAGCCACTTCTGTCCCCAATGCCAGCGGCGTCCCCGTTACACAGCGAAGATGCGCGGCCTGCGAGGCCCGGCCGGGAGCCGCTCTTGAGCAGCATTCACGCGGCATCTTGCGCTCCACGGGCAGTTTGGATGACGCGCTGCTTTGCGAGGCGCTGAAAAAATCCGGTTGCCATTCACGCGCACATCCGCTATGGTAGGCACCTCTGCCGGAGACCTTCGGGGGCGGGAATGCTGTTCAAAACTTTCAGCGCTGCAACATTTGGGATTGAGGCTTACCCGGTTGAAGTGGAAGTGGACATCTCCGCCGGCAAGCCGGAATTCACGACCGTCGGGCTGCCCGACGCCGCGATCCGTGAAAGCCGTGAGCGCATCAAGGCGGCCATCAAGAATTGCGGTCTCGAATACCCATTCCAGAGCATCACGGTGAACCTTGCCCCCGCAGACGTCAAGAAGGAAGGCTCGGGTTTTGATCTGCCGATTGCGCTGGGCATCCTGGGAGCAAACAGCGGCTCCCTGCTCAATAACCATCTGAAGAGTTACATTTTTCTCGGCGAACTCTCTCTCGACGGCGGCATTCGCCCCATCAAGGGCGCACTGTCAATTGCCGCCATGGCCAAACAGAAGGGCATCCGCACGCTGGTGGTGCCGGTGGAAAATGCTCCGGAGGCGGCAGTGGTGGGCGACGTTCAGGTATACGGCATGCGCTCACTGCCCGAAGTGATTGATCTCATCAACGGCGCACGCGAGTTCAAGCCCACCAAAGTCAATACCGCGGAGATGCTGGACCACGCCGGCAAGTACAACGTGGACTTCCACGACGTCAAGGGGCAGATGCACGCCAAGCGCGCCATCGAAGTCGCCACCGCCGGAGGTCACAACATTCTGATGATCGGGCCGCCGGGGGCAGGGAAAACGATGCTGGCCAAGCGCATCCCGACCATTCTGCCGCCACTCACCTTCAATGAGGCCATCCAGACCACCAAAATCCACAGCGTGGCCGGAGTGCTGGATTCCGGCATGGGCCTGGTGGGCGTGCGGCCGTTCCGCGCCCCGCACCACACCATTTCAGACGCCGGCCTGATTGGCGGCGGCGCCGTGCCACGCCCGGGCGAGGTGAGCCTGGCGCACAACGGGCTGCTGTTTCTCGACGAGCTTCCGGAATTTGCCCGCAACGTGCTCGAGGTGATGCGCCAGCCGCTTGAAGACGGCTCCGTCACCATTTCACGAGCGGCGATGTCGCTGACGTTTCCGTCGCGCTTTATGCTGGCCGCGGCTATGAATCCCTGCCCGTGCGGATTCTTCAATGATCCTTCGCGCGATTGCTCCTGCACGCCTCCCATGATCCAGCGATACGTCTCAAAAATTTCAGGCCCACTGCTCGATCGCATCGACATCCACATTGACATGCCGGCGGTGAAGTACAGCGAGCTGCGGCAGAGTTCGGGCGGCGAAAGCTCCGAGCAGATTCGTGAACGCGTCGTGCGCGCCCGCCAGCGGCAGTTGCAGCGCTTTGAAGGCGAGAAGATCTATTGCAACGCGCAAATGAGCCCCAGGCAGATCCGGAAATACTGCAGCCTCTCGGCCGATTGCGACCGCTTGCTCGAAAGCGCCATGACTCGCCTGGGGCTTTCCGCGCGCGCCCACGACCGCATCCTGAAAGTCTCCCGCACCATCGCCGACCTCGACGGCGCCGAATCCATCGGTTCCGCGCATGTTTCGGAAGCCATCCAATATCGCTCGCTCGACCGCAATTACTGGGCGTGAGACGAGGCCGTATCCGCGTCACTGCGTGCGCGCTTACGGTTCGGGCCTTCTCGACTTTGGAAACTCAGCGGTTTTACCCTTGCGCCTCTGCGCCTTTGCGAGAGGAGTTTTTGTGTTTTAGCAATCGCCATCCCTTTGATCGTGTGGCATTTCCTGTATAATGAATGGTTGATGTTCTCTTCTCTCCTGGGCGAAGCGGCCAGGAAAATCACTTTAGACGCGTTTTCAGACGGAGGCTTTTAATGGCGGAACACATGGTCCAATGCGTGAAATTCCAAAAGGAGTTGCCGGGCCTTGATGAGCCGCCCTGGCCGGGAGAACTGGGCCAGCGCATTTATGACAGCGTGTCTCAGGAAGCCTGGAAGCTCTGGCTGGAACACCTGAAGATGCTGATCAACGAATACCGGCTGGCTCCCGCCAACCCGGAATCGCAGGAGATTATCGCCCAGCAGATGGAGCAGTTTTTCTTTGGCGAAGGCGCCGCGCTGCCCCCGGGGTACGTCCCACCACGAACAAAGGCGTAATCAGGGAATTGTAGTAGCTTCGGCCTTAGCCCGGATCTGCCACTCTTGATTTTGCGCCTCCCTTCACATTACCGGGAGCGCGGAACTCATTACAAAACGCATTTTCTGATGGGCGTCGCGCAGCGCCCGCTCAACGAACTCGGGTGATGGACCGCGCGCAAAGATAAATCCGGGATAGCTCGTTCCCTCTGGAAGGGGTAGGAGCTTCTGGTTCGGCTGGGCCGTAATGATGATGTCTTCCACGCCTGGTGTCTTGCGCGCGTCTTCGATGCCTTCGACTTGCTGAAAAATACCTGTCCTGGGTACGGGAACCATCATCACTCCTGACGCAGCCTCCTCGCGCCGAATGGCCTCGACATCTTCTCCGAGTGACAACCGGATAATCAGTTCTTCCAGCGAAATATTCTCGTCGGCTCCGAGCGCGTGGAAACGCAGCGCGCGCGAGCACAACCCGCCGATGGAGCGCGCAGCCACTTCCAGAATCCACGGCCCGCGACGGTTGATGCGCAGTTCGGCGTGCAAGGGGCCGTGAGAGAGGCCCAGCGCCTCGACCGCGCGCCGCAACATTTCCGTGATCTCTGCCTGCGTTTCGAGCGAAAGCCGTGAGGGCGTCACGTAGATGCTCTCTTCAAAATAGGGGCCAACCAGCGGGTCCGGCTTGTCAAACATGGCCAGCACCTTCAGCCGGCCGCGATCGACAACGCCCTCGACGGCGATTTCTTCTCCCTCGATGTATTCCTCCACCTGCACATAGTTGCTGGTTTCTTCGCGCTTCACCTGGACGTCCGGCGAGTGCAGCAGTGTTTGAATCTGTTTGAATGCGCCGATGAATTCCCGCGCGTTGTTGGCGCGAATCACTCCGCGGCTTGCGGAGAGAGCCAGCGGCTTGAGGACGCAGGGGAAGCCAATGGGCGCGACTCCAGGCCTCACGATTTCTTCCGGGTCAGCGCCGATGGCGAAGCGGGTAAAACGCGGCACGCTGAGCCCGCCTTCCGCCAGGCGCTGGCGCGAACGGTATTTGTCGCGGCAAATGTCGGAGCTTTCGGGGCCGTGGAACGGCAGCCCCAGCGTCTCCGCAGCTCGAGCGGCGGTGGGAGGCGTCGCATCGCCCAGGGCCACAATGCCATCCAATCGGTGGCGGCCTGCATATTCGACAATCTTCGCGGCGGACTCGCCGGGATTTTCAAACTTCAATGCCAGCGCGCCGTCCTGCCACGGATCGGCCAGCACGTGGCAGCGGTCGCTTCCGAAGGCGACGGCGAGGCCCAGCTTTTCGGCCGCCTGGACGAACGCGCGGGTCTGGTAGCCCGTGGTCGTCGTCAGCAGCAGCAATCGCCGCTTTTCGCCGCCTGGCGCAGATCGGACGGGCCTGGAAGCGCGTTGATTCATGGCGCTAAACTGACGCAAAGTTTCGCTTGTGCCCGTCGTAGAATTTCTCCATCCCGACGTTGGCGTCCAGGACTACGGGCAGCCGGCTCTGGAGATCGACAAGTGCGCGGGCCGGAACTGAAATCAGCACTTCTTCATTCCTGATGTCTGCAAACGTCCGGGCGCCCATGCACGCCATACTAATGGTCGCGTCGTTGCTTTTCATTGACGCGGGAATCACCGCGCAGGCGGGCCTTCCGAGCATCCGGCTTTCATGTCCCATGCCCCACGATGCGACGCCGCTGGCTTCTGAAATCAGCATCGCCTGAAAAGGCGTGGCTATCAGAAGCGCGACGTCAGGCTGGATTTCGGCAAAATCTCTCAGCGGGCCGTAGACGACCACGTTGTGCTTCTTTTCCACTGCCGGAACGTTGCCGGCTTCGGCAGCTTCGAGATAGGAAATCTTTCCCATCATTCCGATCAGTTCCATGGCCTTTTCTGAAACCGGCTGCGGGACCTGGAATCCCTGCGTGATGGCGCCGATGGGGCAGTTATAATGGTCCGCCGCCGTGGCGTAGAACAGTTCGCGCTCGGCCGCCCTCCAGAAAGTGCATGCCGAAGGAACGGCCTGGTCATAGTGCTTGACTCCGCGGGGAGCCTGATCAAGAAACGCAATTCCAACAGGTGTGCGGCTCAGCTTCAACTTTTGTACGAGACTTTCTGCAAATTGTGCGTACGCCAATGGTCCTCTCTTTCGTGGTCCCTGCGTTTAATCCGGCAGGATTGTTAATTTGTTTGAAATCCATTTGTGTTGCGGGCCTTGTCAGATAACGCCTTCGCCGTGATGCAGGGAGGCCAACTGGTCTCCGGTCGGCTCGGCTCAGCAATACCAGGGCTCGGTGAGATACGGAATCGCGGCACGGTCCAGCCGATTCTCATCCGTCACGGCCGGCGGCGCGACCCCTGCGGCTGCGTAGGCCATTTCCGCAACGCGTTCAAAAATCTGCCGCCGGGCTGCCTTCTGCTTTCCGCCTTCGTGAACAACGCTCTGCACTTCTGCGCACAACTCATCCACCCGCGGATCAGCATTGGACCACGGATAGACCAGCATCTTTTCGTCGAACCGTCCGACCGTCTGGGCAATTTCCGGAAGCTCCAGCAGCCGCGAGCCCGCAGGAATCAGCAGGCGAATGCCAAGCTGGACGGGCGCGACGTGATCGGCCAGGCCGAGCTGGTGCAGGCCGGTAATAAAGCCGCAGTAGGTCTCGATCGTGGTCCAGGGCGTGAAGGCGACAAACGTGGGCGAGATCGCCAGGCCCGCCTGCCGGCACAACTCGAGCACGCAGACAAAATCCTGGTACGTATGCCCCTTCTCAAGCCTGACGAGAACTTCGTCATCGAAAGATTCCACGGCGGTGGTCACAAAGGCGCATCCCGTTTCCCGCAACTCGGGCAGGCACTCGGAGTGCTTCAGCAGATGCTCCACTTTGATGGTGACGTCGTAAGTGATCGCGGGGTGCTCCTCGTGCAATGCCGTGACGATCCGCATGGCGTGGCGGATGCCGTTGAAGAAATCGGGATCGCCAAAGGTGATGTGCTCGGCTCCCATCGCCACCTGCCGGCGAATATCTTCAAGCACCACCTCCGGCTGGACGATGCGAAAGATGCCGTTGTAAACCGGGACGATTGGACAGTGGCGGCAGCGATGTTTGCAGCCCCGGCTGGCTTCCGTATAGCCCGCGACCCGGGCTTTGCCGTCGGCTCCCACAAGTTTCGCGTAGCGGCTGAGCGGTGGAAGGGATTGCCGGTCCGGCGCCAGAAAATTCTGCCGTGCCAGAGAGATGATGGGTGGCTGTTCGTTCGTTTGCAGAATTTTCCCGCTTCGCAAACTCTCGAAAATTGCCACCAGGCCTTCTTCAAATTCACCGCCCAGAATGGTCTGCGCTCCGAGCTTCCGCAGCAATGCTTCATTGACAGGCGCATAGAGGCCGAAGCAGCAGATTTGGGCGCGCGGGTTAAGCTGTCGCAGCTTAGGGAGGACCTGCGCAGCCAATCGCGTCGCCGTGTGCATCGGCACATGGATCGCGACAAAATCGGCTGACCTGACCGCCGCTTCATCGAGCGACTGGCACGAGAGATCGAGACAAGCGACCTCCGAGCCGGCGCGCCGCAGCCAGGCGGCAGGCGACGCCAGCCCAAAAGGCTGACGGCCAAGCTCGTAGGTGGAGATCAGTACGCTCTTCAACGTCGTGAACCAACTTGATGATGCGATTCAGAGGATTTGCCCAAGAAATCATCTTATCAGTCGCTGCGACGATCCTCAAAGAACTCCGGATGGCGGGTAGTGTCTCAGTTTGAAAGATCCGCCTTGGGTGGAAAGCGGACCTCCGGTTATTGGTCACACCGACGATGCGACGCGCAGATCGTGTCCAACCTCATTGTGCGGAACGTCGGCGCAAGCTATTCTGAAGAATCTGGGGTGGAGATTTTGTACCATGGCAAAGCTCGTGTATGAATTGAACCAGTCCCTGGACGGCTACGTCGACCACATGAAAATGGGGCCGCCCCGTCCAACTCTCTTTCGTCATTTCATAGAGCGGGTGCGCGGTCTGACGGGCATGGTGTACGGTCGCCGCATGTACGAGGTAATGCGTTATTGGGACGATGACCTTCCGGATTGGGACGCGGAGGAACGCGACTACGCGGCGGCGTGGCGGAGCCAGCCGAAGTGGGTTGTGTCGCGCTCGTTGAAGTCGGTCGGCCCCAACGCCACACTTGTCGGGAATGACATCGAGGCGGTGATACGCGGGTTGAAGGCCCGGCTAGCTGGGGAGATTGAAGTTGCCGGGCCAAACTTGGCAGGAAGCCTAACCGACCTTGGTCTTATTGATGAGTATCGGCTCTACCTCCACCCCATCGTGCTTGGTCGTGGCAAGCCATTCTTTGCAGGCCCCCGGCCGCCGCTCCGCCTTGTGGCCAGTGATCTGATTGCCGAGGACGTGATTAGGTTGACGTACGTTCCTGCTTAATCGCGCGACTCGTCCGACGGACTGCGACGGCTCGTCAGGTCCGCTTTGGGTCGAAACCCGAATTTCAAACTGAGACACTACCGCATGGGGTGCAGCTTTGCGGAGCCATCAATGTCTCCTCAATGTCTCCTCCGCATCGGTCGACTTGTATCCGGTTTTGTGGTTGTGTTGATCGGACTTGATTTTTTTTCGTTCTGTCCATAGCATAAAAATGAGTGGCGCTTTGCGTCCACAATGTGCACGCAGGCGCTGATTTGGGTTATGCCTCAGGCGCCGTAAAGCCTGGGTCGCTTTGCAGTCTGCCCGAAAGGGCCATCTGATTTCCGTTTTCGTGGGCACGCCGATTTTTCTGAAGTCCGGCCCGGATGCGAAAATCCCTGAGATTGGGACGGTGATTCGAACCTGGCCCCATGGTGTGCTGGCACGCGGTGTTCCGGCGCAGACAGACAATTTTGGTCCTGCCTGCGTAAATGATGCCGGTTTCGCCGAATCATACTCGAAGTTGGAGAAAAAACTCATGACGCTTCTTCGTACACTTGCTGCCACTGTTTTAGTGTTTGGATCAATTGCGTATGCGGTTACGTTGTCGTTTGCTGCCAGCACTCCCAACGGCGGCGATATTTTCAGGGAAAAATGCTCGATGTGCCACGGGATTGACGGCACAGGCTACTCCGCCATCAAGACCCCCAATTTTACGGATGCCAAATGGCAGGCGGCGCATTCCGATAAGGAACTGATGAACGCCATCGAAAACGGCGTTAAGGGCACGGCGATGGTTTCCTTCAAGGACAAGCTCAGCCAGCAGGAAATGAAGGCTGTACTGAAGTATATCCGTTCGCTCGGCGCCGCAAAGAAGTAGCCAACAGCTTTAAGTTGCGCCGGAAATGGCGACCGGCCGGCGTCAATCTCCAAACCCCTCTCCGAGAGACGGGTGGATCGCCGATTCATAGCCATTCTTTGTGATCATCGCGCTGGGCGCCTGGTGGCTTTTTGATGTCGCCTGAATGGGGGTCCTCCAGAGTTCGCGGCCATCCTGCTGGCGCCGAGTGCGCAATAGTCCTATGATGAAGATAGTTGGCATCCTCAATATTTTTCTCGGACCCAGTAAAGAGGTTCTGTAATGGGAAGGAAGTACAAGCAGCAGGGCTACATGGACTCTTCTGATGGCGATCAGCGCGCGGGGCGGCCACAGCAGAAGAAGCCTGAAACATTCGGCCCACGGACCCCCAACATGCCGGGCCAGCGCTCTGTGTGGCGTTGCGCTTCCTGCGCGGCGCTGCTGCCGGCCGGGATTGACCCGCAGGACAAGTGCCCCAGTTGCGGCGTCGAACTTCACAGTTGCAGGCAATGTACGTTTTTCGATACGGGCAGCCGCTTCGAATGCACCAGGCCGATAACCGCGCGGATCCCGAAAAAGGAGGCCCGCAATGAATGCTCCTTTTTCGCCCCACGAACAACGATTGAACGAGAAACCTCTTCCTCAAAGCCGCTTGATGCCCGGGCAGCCTTCGAGAATCTCTTTCGGAAATAGAAGCCAGGAAATCGCGTTTTTGTCCCCGCCAACCGGAAGGCCGATGCGTCCGCCAAACACGAAGCGGTCCTGCCCAGAAATGCGCTGGCGTGCGGCCTCGATGATGGCAACCGCAGCACGATTTTGATTTTTCCTCCCATCGAAATTGCATAAACGCGCGAGCGGCCAGTGCTGGCGCGCCCGACGATTCGGAAGCCGTATTGCGCACCTCGGAATCCAGAATGGACGGAGCGGCGAAGGCGCGGCGTCCCGCCCCGGCATCCTCCAGGAGCAGCGAAAATTACAAAACCGGCGCCGCTCAGAGCAAAGCAGATGATGATCTTTGGTCCGTTTCAGGCGGCCCGCTGCATGAATAGGAAAAATCTATCAAATACGTCTAAACTTTCTACTTTTCTAATGGTGTGGAGCTTGTTACAACGTACATATGGGCGGCGCGCTTGCGGCCCATGGGAGAACATTCAACTTGGAGGATAAGCTTATGCGATTGACACTGCGCAGGATCGGTTGGGGAATCCTGGGGACCCTGTTTCTGATGACTCCGCTTTTTGCTTCCAGTGCAAAGGAGGAAGCGAAGGCCGGCAACACGCCGGCTTACAACTGGGCGTATGCTGAGGAAGCTTCCGGGCTGCTCCAGGAGATCCGGTCGCTTTCGTCCAAAGCGGCTGACAAGGCAGACCTGTTGAATTTCGCTTCGCGGCGAAATTCGCTCGACTGGAGAAGCCACGCTGGGCATCTCGGTGAGATCAGCACGCACATCAACGCGATGGGCGACAAGCTGGATCGCTTGCAGGAGATTCAGAGCATGATTGCGCCGTGGCAGCAAGAGGCCGTTGAGCGGGTGGTGCCAACTGCGGCGACCCTCGCCGGCCACACAGAAGAGGCCATTGCTTTCCTGAATGAGCACCAGATCAGGCTGTGGACGCCAACCTACACCGACAGCATCAAGGCGATGTCGGAACATGTGGAGGAGATCAACAGCACGGTCAGCTCGTTCCTGGACTATGGAAAAACCTCAGATCGGATGAAGGGCCTTGAAAACCACCTCGAATTCACCGGGGCGTAACCCGGATTTCATCGGGAACCACATCGCAGCGAATTGATACTGGCAG
Source organism: Terriglobia bacterium (assembly GCA_035712365.1). NCBI lineage: Bacteria > Pseudomonadati > Acidobacteriota > Terriglobia > Terriglobia bacterium. The sequence continues at coordinate 53,708 of DASTAW010000046.1, read as the reverse complement.
GCACGGGTCCGGCCAGAAGGGGCAAATCGGCAGAGGTCAAAGAATTACAGGTGATTTGCCGAAAAGTTGGCGATGTGGTTCCCGCAATTTTGACCTGGCAGTACGCTGTTCGGGGCGAAGCAGCTTTTCGTCAGATGCGAGTTCTTCCTTCCGACGGCAGCAACACGCGGTCGATTGGGAGGAAGGGATGGCGCGTGGCAGTTTCCTGAATTGACCCCGAATATTCCCGTGCGCTTGACCACGGCCAATCTTCCGCTCGCCGAACCAGCCCCGCCTTTACCGGATTCAGGTGAATGTACTCGACCTTCGCGTTGTATTCCCGCACGGCGCGTAAAGCGCGGTCGAAGAATCGCCCCTGCCAGAGTCGGCCCGTTCGCTTTCGGCTCCCGTTGACTCGCAGCGTCGAGCCGACCTTGATGGCTTCCATCACCCGCGAGATGGTCAGCGGATGACGCGGGAAAATGATCGCGTGCCAGTGGCCGGGAAGAAACACCCACGCCGTCAAAAGGAACCCGTGCTCGTTCCGGCGCTCACTCACCACTCGGGCCAGTTGCTCGAATTCAGGTTCGCTGAGCGGCCCGCAATCCCGGGCCAGCCGGCAAGAGACAAAGAAAAAGCGGTCCGACAATACCAGGCGGCCAAGACGCGACATGCCGCCCAGCGTAACGCGCCGCCCCATCCATTCACAACCCTAAAGCCGCAGAGTCTGAAACCCCACAGACTCTTCGCTACCCGCTGCACTGACCTACCTTCAGTCTTCGGGAAGCTGGATCAGCTCTTCCCAAGATGGCGCCAGCGCCATCATCGCCACTCCAAACAGCAGTCCTGGGCCTGCCATCATCTGGACTGCGGCGACCAACAAATGGATCGAATATGGCCTCGGCTCCATGCTCGTTGATGGGACAGTCTCCGGAGACGGCAGCGCATTCTCGGCGGTTGGTCAAAACAGCCCTGGTTTGCCACCCTCAATCAGTTTCCTTGACACGCAGGCAAACATTCTGGGGACAGTTGGCCTGCCGGATTTTGTGCAGGCGATGCTGCCTGCCGCTACCCCCGTCACCTCCACTTACCTGCCGGGCGCTCGCCTCAACAACTCCGGCAGCCTGGTCTATGTTCCCCTCGCTCATGGATTCGATATTTACGATGTCCATCATGGGAACCTGCGGGAACGCATTTCTCTAACTGAACAGATGTCCAACGGCGGAGGAACGCTGGGGGACCTCGTCAATAGAATTGTCCACAGCATGGCCATTGATGAGACAGGCGAACGACTATTTCTGATCACCCACAAGGGGCTCACCGTAGCCCAACTGGACTCGGCCCCTCTTTCGGTCGGGAGCGTAACGCCCTCGTCGGGCGCCGCAGGAACGCAGGTGACGGTTCGTGGAAGCGGCTTCGTTCAGGGAGCCACCACGAGCGCAAATGGAACGTCCGCTGCCGTCAGCTATGTGGATGGTAGCACTCTCAACCTCACACTGCCCTCGCTGCCGGCAGGAGCGGTCCAGATCAAGATCACGAACCCGGACGGACAGAGTTACACGCTCGACGACGCGTACACCGTCCAATGAGGCGGAATATTCATTCCGCCAGGGCGGCCGTGCAGCATCGCGGCGTTTCCGAAGCGTCCGGTAATCACTTATCCCATCGCCTTCATTCCCCGTTTGCTGGTCAGATCTCGCTGCTCTGCTGAGTAATGGGCGGCCAGCAGGAGTGAGCTCGGCTTCGTTTATGGTTGCTGGTCAGCTCTCCGCGTTTTGCTGATGGCCCGGGGGCCAGCAGGCGGACTCTGCCCGGGAAGCGGATCGCCGCCAGACTGCGGAGAATCCGGAGTCGCGCGCTGCACCCTGAGAACATACTTTTCCGAGCAAATCCGGGAAGCGAGCATCTCGCCGCTGGGCCTCGCATCGGGGCTGGCGGGCTTTGCAATCTAGCCTTGTTATATAGGCTATACAGATGGAATAAGGCCCCAGATGGGACGTATGGGATTTTAACCATCCAAAATCGAATTTTCGATAACTCGTTTATAATCCTCTATATAATAAAATATTTGCGGGTCCGAAATCGGTCCTGCCGGAATTTGTGTCTGATTCTGGCACACCGGGCAAAAATTGCACTGTATGCCCAGTCCCTGCGAGCGCATTTCGATTCCGGGTCAGGCCTCGTGTGTTCGACGCATTGGGAGGGCGGCAAATCCATCCCCAAGGTCAGCCGCACCCAGCAGATGAAACAGGATCATCGCTTGTTGGCGGGGATAGGATCGTTCATCTTTGAGTATCCCGTAATCTCCCGTGGAAAAACCAAAGCTCCCGTCGGCGCGTTGCCGCGCGAGCACTCGATCAAAACATCGTTGGGCTGATTCGTCGGTCGTGTCGAGTCCCAGGAGATGGGCCTGGTGAAGCGCCGCGCCGAGTGCCGCCGTGTAGTAATTGACCTCAGGGCCGCCACGTTCGGCGCACGCGCAGTCGTTCGCGCACGAGCCGTTCAGACACACACCGCGCCGCAGAAACTGGAACAGCCTGGCCAGAATGGGCATCGCCCCCATCCCTGGACGCAGCCGCTCGGAACGACACAGGTGCAGGAATTGGTGGGCGTTGTATTGAAAGCACAGGTAATGGTCTCGTCCCTTCTCGAGAGGACCATCCACAATGTACGGAATCTCTCCGTCCCGCAACTGGACTGCGCCGATGAACTGGAGAAGCGGCGGCACGTGCTCAAGAAATCGTTCATCCTGGGTGGAGTGCCACAAGCGCAGAAAAAACCAAACAGCAATGACTGAATTGTTGGGCACCTTGCCCCGCGGCTTATCGAAGTAATTGATGGCCTTTCCGGGGGTGTGAGGTTGGAAGCCAATCCTGCCCGCAATGAATTCGTAGGAGCGGATTGCGGCGTGGAGGAGTTCCGGCCGGGAGGTGCGAGAGTAAGTCGCAAGCAGCGCAGTCGAGCCCCAGATGCTCTCCAGCGCCGCGATCAAGTGGCGCCGCTCGGGCAGTGGATACGGCCAGTAACCTTCCGCTGATTGGAGCGCCAGGGTTGCCGTGGTGCTCTCAAGCGCAATGTCGCGGAAGCTGCGCATTCCGGTGGCCTCGTAAAGCATCCAGTTGGCGAGCACCCAATTTCCCTGGGACTGCGTGAAGATATAATCGTCCCCCCACGGAAAGTAGTCGAGGGCGCTCTTTGCAAAGCGCCAGAGGCGCAGGTTGAATCGCACGCCGGGGTCGGGGCCGTGCAGCAATCCATCGGTGTAATGTCTCTTAGCCAGGAATTGGTGGAGGCTTAGGGACGCCCCAAGTAGCTGATCACGAGTTGCCATATTTCGGAGTCAAGATGATGGATTTTGGGCTACCCGCCTTCGCCTTCCTTAAACTTGAAAGGGTCGATTATCTTCCCTGGAGTCTGCGGACTCTCATGCCTGCACATACTGTGCGAAAGGCTGCATTTCTCGCCCATATGGGACCCGCTTCTTAGTCGCCAGATCGAGCACTCGATGAAGGGGCTGCAACCTCCCAGGCATCTGTCCGGGCGAGGTTGTGGGTTCGCCTCCAGTTCACATGTGGCATGATGGCCTTCTCGTCAGCCCGGTCACGGTACTTGAGGGCGACCTGCAGCAGGGAGTCCAAGAGGGCTTTGGAGAGCAGATGCGGCCGAAGCCCAAGATCCATGAGCTTGGTGTGCCGGGCGTTGTAATAGTGTTGTTCTGCTTCTACCCTGGGATCTTCAAGATGCCGGATCTTCACCTCCAACCCCAGCTTTTCTCCGGCCTCCTTAACCAGTTGTGCCAGATCGAGGACCGAAAACTGCTCCGTAAACTGGTTAAACACACGATATTCGCCGGGCGCCGGCGAGTTCAGGCAGGCGATTTCAACGCAGCGGACCGTGTCACGAATATCAAGAAAACCGCGTGTCTGGCCACCCGCGCCATATACAGTCAGGGGATGCCCAATTGCGGCTTGCACGCAAAAACGGTTCAGGACGGTCCCGAAGACTTCGTCATAGTCGAAGCGGTTGATCAGCGCCTCATCACGATCGAGTTCTTCGGTCAGAGTCCCGTAGACCACGCCCTGGTTGAGGTCCGTCGAGCGCAGACCCCAGATCTTGCAGGCAAACATGATGTTGTGGCTATCGTGAACTTTGGAAAGATGATAAAAGGAACCGGGCTGTTTCGGATACGGCAGAAGGTCTTTGCGGCCGTTGTGATGAATCTCAAGAAAGCCTTCCTCGATATCAATATTGGGGGTCCCGTACTCGCCCATCGTCCCCAGTTTCACAAGGTGGCAGCCAGGGACATGGTCCTTCATCGCGAAGAGTACATTCAGTGTGCCGACAACATTATTAACCTGTGTAAAGACTGCGTGCTCCCGGTCGATCATCGAGTAGGGGGCAGACCGTTGCTCACCGAAATGGACGATGGCCTCGGGGTTAAACTCCTTTACCGCTTCGCTTAGGAAGCTGTAGTTTGTGAGGTCGCCCACAAATATCTGGATCGACTTTCCGGAAACATCTTTCCACGTCCGGGTACGCTCCTCAAGGGTACGGATGGGGGTAAGGGTAGGCGTGCCAAGCTCGTGGTCCCAAAGGCGACGAATAAAATTATCCACGATACCGACTTCGTGTCCCCGGCCCGATAAGTAGCACGAGGTCGGCCATCCGCAGTACCCGTCACCTCCCAGAACCAGTATTCGCATGTCTCCTCCTGACAACCTTAAGGCCCTGAAGGCCTTCCCGAGCTTTCTTAGATGAAGAGCGGAAGACCCCGCCAGGTGTCTCTAGATCGCCAGCTTATTGCTATTCGAATGGCGTCCTCCGGCCTGCCGCCGGAGAACATCGTCGAAAACGGCGACGACCTTCTCCGCCATACCCTGGATGGAATGTGGCGCCAGACGTTCCCGGCCGCGGCTGATGATCGAGTGGCGGCACACATGGACAAGCTTTTCAGCCACCGAAACCGCGTTTCGCGGCACGATGAAATTACCCTCGGCGTCTCCAATCGTCTTGACAACGTCCCCTACATCAACCGCGATGACAGGCAGGTTGACCGCCATCGCCTCCTTAACGGTATTCGGCCCGCTCTCGCATTCCGAAGCAATCACCAGCACATCCGCGGCATTGAAATAGAGGGGCATGCGCTCCTGGGGAACGCCGATAACTTGCAGGATTTCGATTTCCGGAACTTCAGGTCGCGCTCGCTGCACGGCTTCCTGGACCAGGTCGAAGCGCTTTCTCTCAATCTTTGGATCACAAGGGAATAGGACGTACTTTTTGGCTGGATTCAGATGCAGTGCTCTACGAGCTTCCATGCGGTCCATTGGCCTGAAAAGATCCAGATTTACTCCCACCCTGACAACTTGTGCGGCCTTAAGCCGCAGGCGGCGTTTCATCGCGTCGCTAATCACAATCACGCCCTCGACGAGGCGCCCCAGGATAAAGCTGGAGATTTGGAAGACCCGCCCCTTTAGCGTGATACGGCCATGCCGATCGAACTCGCCCAGGACATCGTCACCCATGAATTTCACCACGACCGGGACATCCCATTGGAACCGGGCGACCCAGCCTGACAGCCCGAAATGCGCGTAAATCAAGTCATAGGGTTCAGCCGCGACGCGACGCCGCACCTCGAAAATGCCTCGAATGTAATTGACTACGGACTCGCGGCCGTTGACGAAGAGCACGTCATAGTCCACGCCGAGACCACCCAAAGATTTCATCTGCGCCTGAATCGCCGCCCCGTAGCTTGGATCGGCATCGGTTGGCCAGAGGTTGGTTACGACCAGAACACGAAGATGGCGCGCGGCCTTGGCAAGGGCCTGCGGAACGCCTAAAGTTCCCGCTTGGAACATGCTCGTATTCTTACTTTAATACTCTTGAGGTGTCAAGGATTGGGGACCGGTATCGGCGCTCCCGACCCACAACGGCAGCGCGCATGAAAGGGAATTCGTCGTGACTGCCAGCCCGCCGGCATCGTATACTTGCGCTGCCCGGAATTGCAAAGCGCAGCCGCACGCTTGCCCCCGACTTGTGGCAAGTCATTTGAAGATGATCGTACCTCGCCTGATCAAAGCTATCGTTCCGTTACACGCCCGACAGGCCTTGCGCCGGATGGCCGTGCGTGCCCGCATCCGCGGAAAACCGTTTCCGTTTTCCGTTTCTCCCCCGCAATCCGAGACGGCTCTGGATTGCGTCGTCGCCTACAACAGATATGGCGCTTACTGCGTGCCGATTTCGGGCTTGCGCAGTTTCGCGGCCTTGCACGTGCTTGCTGGAGATGTGTGGGAGGCCGCCACACTCGATTTCATAGCAGCTCACAACGATGGCGGGGACATCGTACACGCGGGCGCATTCTTCGGCGATTTTCTGCCTGCCCTGGCCCGTGTAACGGGTCCCGGCGGCACGGTCTGGGCGTTTGAACCTCACCCTGAGAGTTATCGGTGCGCACAAATCACGATAGACCTCAACCAACTGACCAACGTCGAATTGGTCAATGCAGGACTGGGCGAGCAGCCGGGTGCGGCGGAACTTGTCACGCACGACCGGAGGGGGTCCGGGCTGGGGGGTACCAGCACGATGTTTCCTTCTGATTCAGACGCTCTCCATGCGGAAGGAATGCGCAGCCAGGAAGTCCGGATCGTAACCATCGACGGGACTGTTCCTGAGCATCAGCGAATTTCCGTGATCCACCTGGACGTGGAGGGTTATGAGGAGCGTGCTCTCACTGGCGCCTTGCGCACCATCCACCGATGCCGTCCGGTCCTTCTGGTGGAGACGCCCCCGTGCAATACCTGGGTGTCTGAACATTTGCGGCCGCTTGGCTACCGGATTTCAGACACGGTGCTGGGAAACACCATTCTGCGTTCCGACTGATTCAGCAACATCAACCTTATTCTTGTCAATCCCGGCGATGTTCCCTCATTAGCTTTCCGCCTGTTTCAGGAGCGAGCCAATCTGGGAAAGTTTAACGACTCGCAGGACGAGAAGTGTAACAAAGAAGGTCAGTACACCGGACCCGCACGCCTCGCACAAAAAAATGAAATTTCTTATCCCCGCCATCGGAGCGGCCAAACTGACGCGGAGGACCCACACAGGAAGCGCCGCCAGGGCAGAGGCTGTCAGAATCTTGAGCGCGTAGGCCGCAAGCGAGCTATCCAGGCTTTCCCTGACGCTTCCCAGGTTGCGCGCGTAGGCCATTGAGCAGCAGGCGGCGAGACTGGTCAACAGGGCCAGCGGTATCCCGGCCGTGGTCCAATGGAATACAACCACAAAGATAATGTCCAGCACCAGGTTCAGGCCAACCTGAACGGTCGCTATATAAAAAAAAGCCGTCGCTTCATTTCTTGCGAAGAGATAGAAATTCAGAATTCGGAGGCCCGCAAGAAACGGAAGGCTCAGACTGTAATAGAAAAGCACCTGGCCCATCAATATCGTTGCGTCGAGAGTGAAGTTGCCCCGCTCGAAGATCAGGCGGATGATGTTCGGAGAGAGTATCAAGCAGAGCACGACAGCGGGAGAAATCAACAGTAGCGTTATTTCAATAGCGTGGCGGAGTCCGCTGCGAACTTCCTCGCTCTCTTTGCGCGCAAACGCCCGGGAGAGCGTTGGAAGGGACGCCGTGCCCACGCTACCGGCCAGGAGGTCTGACAGGGTGGACATGATCTTTACGCCATAGCCGAGCGCGGTCAGCATTCCCGGCGGCAGGAATGAAGCGATTATCCGTTCGACCACTACCAGCCCTTGCCGTGCAAGCGCGGTCGTCATTTGCACCGTGCCGGCGCCGCGCAGGTTCCGAAACGACTCGCCCGAGCCCTTCAGCGTCAGCGAGTAACGCACGGGAAAGGCGGTGAGAAGGTAGGCCGCGAAAATCCCCAGTTGGATCAAATGGCCAGCCACGTACCCGAGTACGATGCTGTAAAACCCGTGGCGCCGAAAATCGAAAGCCACGAAGGCGATAACCGTGAGATTTCTGAAAAAGTTCCCCGAAGCCGCCACCACAAAACGGCGCTGACTGAAAAGGAGCGAGCGGATGACCTCCGCTATTCCAGCCGGAGCCAGAATCAGAAAAAGCCAACGGGACAACTGGATGGCGACAGAGGTTTCCTGCGGCGTGAAACCGGGCGCAATCCCCGTAATCAGCAATGGCGAAGCCAGCGCGCCAAGCGCGGAAATCCCGGCCAGGCCCAGAAGAACAACGTTTGTGGCGTAGCTGAATCCTCCCCATAGTTCCCGGGCGGAATGGCCGGTCGCAAGCGATGAAAAAAAAGGGACCAGCGAGAACTGCCCCGTCACCCGCAGCAGATTAGTGATGATGTACGGAATTGTGAAGGCAGCGTAAAACGTGTCAGAGCTTTTTGAAAGGCCCAGGTGGGCGGCGATGCTGGTTTCCACCAGGATGCCGGTCAGGCTGCCGAGGAAGGAAAAAACACCCACCACCACCGAACTGCGAAACATTTGGCGCTTGGCAGTCATGCACATCCAGATGGGACAGCCCGGCTTTGCGAGAGCGAAAGGTCAAACAGAGTGGACACCTCGCGTTCGCAATCAGTACACCGAAGGGTCTTCGCCGGCTGCGGTCTCGAGCTGTTCCACCACGAAAGGTGTTGAGACGACGAACAGAAAAACCATCAAGACGGGGGAAGTGCCGAAATTGAATTCAAAAAATCCTTCCACCACAAAAGCCACCCAGCCGGCGATTGCTCCGTCAATCAGCCACCGGCCGGCGCGGCATCGGCGACGGACTTTCCACATTTGCCAAAAGAGGGCCGCCATAAACCAAATCCATGCCGCGAGGCAAGGAAGTCCCCGTTCCGCCGCCAACTGGATGAAGTTGTCGTGCAGGTGGTCATGGAAACCCGCCGCGGGCGCCCGCCCGGGAGGAAGGTAGAGATCATACATCTGCGGAATGTTGTCCGGTCCCACGCCCACCCAGGGATGGGCCCTGATCATGTTCAGTCCGGCCTGCCACATCTCAAACCGGATGGAAAGCGCCGGATCGCGGGAGGGATGGAGAGCCAGCCAGAGACGCTGGTGCACCATGCGCGGGGCAAAAACGTAAATCACCACAGCAAGCGCGGGCAGGGCCAAGACCCACCAGGGCTTCCACCGCCACAGGAGATACACGAGGGCGAAGAAGCATCCCAGCCAGACTCCCCGCGTCAGGTTGAGGGCGATAGAAATGGCCACGATGATGGCTACCGCCCACCATCTTCGCCGCGCCCTCAAACCAAATAATAGAAAAGACGCCAGAACGATAAACACCAGCATCTGTTGACCGCCGAAGTTCATCCAGTCACCCATCAGCCCCGTAATGCGGTTCGAGATCATATAGGGGTAAACGTGATGCGGATGTTCCATTCGGACGGTGCGGTATTGATTGACGAACTGCCCCGCCGCAATCAGCGCGACGATCGCGGATTCAACAAATAGGCCCTTCCACAGCCAGACTATCTGCCGGCTGCTCGCGATCAGGTTCACCGCCAGCAGGATGATCAGGAACAAGACCAGCTTCCTGACCGCAAACCAGCCGACGGCCGTATTTGTGGCCCAGAAAACGGAGACCACGGTAAAAATGCAGAACAGCAGCATGGGCAGCTTGACGGGCGGAAAGGCGATGCGGGGGCGGGTGCGAAGCAGATGCACGGCATAAAGGAGCCCCGCAACGGCCAGAAAAGCCTGGGTGATGGCGATGGAAACCAGATAGGTGAGCACTGAAAGGCTGAAGAAGACCGATGCCCAGTGGGCGAGTCTGTTCCGCTGGGACTCGGCGCACACAGGACTGACAAGGCTGTTAATCTTTTCCACCCAAGAGTTGAGACTGTAGTCAAGTCGGGCGATAATTTCAAGAGGGAAAGCTGGTTAAGGCGCCTGAGGCCTGGGAAAACGCCTGTAACGAGGGGGGCGCTGCGTCGCCCTGGCGACTGGCCAAGTGGCTGAAAGTAAGTCCTTGTTTTGCCAGCGTTTCTTGACAGGCATCGGCTGCAAGCTATAATTGTAGTTTTGGACGAGTGAGGCCGAAGTGCTTATTAGTCTCCGCGAGCTGGAGCTTCACCGCGTAACGGTATCAGAGACCTACTTGCCGGGGGCCCTGGATTTTCAGGAGACTAAGTTCCGGCAGGCCGGGCCTTTGACGGTAAACGCCGAAGCCGAGCTCGCCGGGAAGGAAATTCGAGTTCGCGGGCATATCTCCGGAGCTCTGGAAGCCGCCTGCGACCGGTGCCTTGAGAAAATCCAGATACCTGTGGAAATCGATTTCGATCTGCCCTATCGGCCGATGGAAGAAATCGCGCGGGAAGAAGAGCTCGAAATTGGGGAAGACGAATTGAAGATCGGCTACTTTTCGGGCGACGGCGTCAATCTGGCCGAAGTGGTAAGGGAGCAGGCCCTCTTGTCTGTCCCTATGAAAGTGGTTTGCCGGCCTGACTGCCGTGGGATCTGTCCGGCGTGCGGCGTGAACCGCAATGCCAGGGAATGCGGTTGTTCTGCGCAGCACGAAGATTCACCCTTTGCTTTCTTGAAGAAAATACAGGTCAGCTAACTGCTGGCCGCGTGTCACCCGGCGTTGGCGTGTGGGCCGCCAACCGTTCCTGCCCGGAGCCCATGCGAAAATCGATCTAGCCTTGCAGCAAAGACACGACCGCAAGGCAACTTGATGTGAAGGAAATGGAAAGATGGCAAATCCGAAACGGCGACATTCAAAGGCGCGGCGCAACCGGCGGCGCGCCCATGACCACCTGAAGCGGCGGTCTCTTTCTGAGTGCCCCAACTGTCATGAATCGAAATTACCCCACCAGGCATGCCCGCGTTGCGGCCACTACAACGGACGGGAAGCAATGCTGGTGGACGAAGCGGCGTAACGGGGGGCCTGAGGCTGTTCCAGGCACCGCCTGGTCTCGCCGACTTGGACCTTTCATTCTGGTGGCCTCTATAGACCATGCGTGCGATTGCTGTTGATGCAATGGGATCGGACACGGCGCCTCTGCCTGAAGTCGAGGGTGCGATTCAGGCGGCGCAGGTCGGACAGGCGGAAGTCCTTCTGGTCGGCCCCCAGGATTTGCTGAATCAGGAACTGACGAAACGAGGGGCGAGCAATCTCAAAATCGAGGTCGTCCATGCCTCTGAGGCCGTCACCATGGAGGATGCGGCCGCCAAGGCTTTCCGTCGCAAACGGGACTCCTCGATCCGCGTAGCAGCGCGGCTGGTGCGTGATGGAAAGGCAGCCGGTCTGATCAGCGCCGGGAACACGGGCGCCGTGATGACCACGGCGAAAATCCTGCTGGGAACACTGGAAGGAGTGGACCGGCCCGCGCTGGCCCAGGTTTTCCCCTCTTCGAAAAATGGGAAGGCTTCCGTCCTGCTGGACGTGGGTGCGAATGTGGATTGCAAGCCGCTGCACCTTGAGCAGTTCGCCGTGATGGGTGAAATTTATTACCGCGTGATTTTCGGCGCTGAGCGGCCACGGGTGGGGCTGCTCTCAAACGGCTCGGAATCTCATAAGGGTAACGAAGTAACGCGCGAAGCGCTGGCGCGCCTGAACGAATTGAGTCTGAACTTCGTCGGCAACGTGGAGGGAAGGGACCTGTTTAACGGCCGCGTCGAGGTGATTGTTGCCGATGGTTTCATCGGCAATGTCGCGCTGAAAATCAGCGAAGGGATCGTCGATACGGTTTCAAGCCTTTTGAAAGAGTCGCTATCGAGCACCTTTTCGTCGAAAATGGGTTACCTGCTTTCGCGAAAGGCCTTCGGCCGGATGAAAAAGCGGCTGGATTACTCCGAATATGGAGGGGCGCCGCTGCTGGGTGTCAAGGGAGTTTGCATCATCTGCCACGGCGGGTCTAACGCCAACGCCATCAAGAACGCCATTCGCGTGGCTGCAGAATTTTCCGAAGGCCGCGTGAACGAAAAAATTGAGCGCGAACTGGCCCTCGCCTCGCTCAGCGGGAATTAAGAAGTTGTTTCAGGAGCCATAATGATTGCAACAGGGATCCTGGGCACCGGCTCAGCCTTGCCTAAGAAGGTGATCACGAACTCCGACCTGGAAAAGATGGTGGACACCTCCGACAAGTGGATCACCGAACGTACGGGCATCAAGGAGAGGCGCCAGGCCGCCCCCAGCGAGACCACTTCCAAGCTGTCGGTGAAGGCGGCGCGGAAAGCGCTGGATATGGCTGGCATCACTCCCGACAAGCTCGACCTCATTATCTGCTCAACCATTTCTCCCGACATGCCCCTGCCTGCCACCGCATCACTTATCCAGCGGGAACTCGGGGCTGCAACCTGCTGCGCCTTCGACCTGGCGGCGGCCTGCTCGGGTTTCCTTTTTGCGCTGACGGTGGTCGATCAATTCGTCAAAACAGGGAAAGCCAAATATGCGCTGGTGATCGGGGCCGAACTGCTTTCCCGGTACCTCGATTATCAGGATCGCGCCACCTGCGTGATCTTCGGAGACGGGGTGGCCGCAGGCGTGCTGGGCCCCGTCAATTCCTCTTCGGGGATTCTGGCTTCTGAGGTGCATACGAACGGCGCCTATGCGGACCATCTCTACATCCCCGCCGGCGGCACCGCCCGGCCGGCCAGTTGCGAAACGGTCCAGGCGCGGGAACACTTCATCAAGATGCGCGGCAACGAACTTTTCAAAGTGGCCGTTCGCAGCCTGGAAGAGGTTTCGCGCTGCGTGATGGAGCAGGCTGATGTTCAGCCCGGCGAGATCGATCTGTTTATCCCCCACCAGGCCAATCTCCGCATCACTGAAGCCGTGCGAGAGCGGCTGGGCGTGCCGGCTGAAAAGGTCTATTCAAACATCAATCGGGTGGGCAACACTTCATCGGCCTCCATCCCGATCTGCCTTGATGAATGCGTACGCAGCGGCCGCATTAAGAAGGGCGACCTGATTCTGATGTCTGCTTTCGGCGCCGGCGTAACGTGGGGATCGGTCCTGATGCGCTGGTAGCGGAGGCGGAAGCGGCAGGAACGGGCGGCGCAGGGGCGATTCACCAGGAACCGCCTGGCCCAGCAGGAGACTGGTTTTTGTCCGAAATAGCTTTTCTTTTCCCAGGGCAGGGTTCGCAGGCGCCTGGAATGGGCCTCGAACTGGCGCAACATTTCACCTCGGCCCGCCAAGTTTTTGAGGAGGCGGACGCCGCGCTGGGATTTCCGCTCTCGAAGCTGTGCTTTGAAGGTCCGGCCGAAGAATTGCAGTTGACGGCGAATACGCAGCCTGCCATTCTTGCCGTTTCGGTTGCGGCGGCGCGCGTATTGGAAGAAAAAGGCATCCGGCCTGGTTATGTCGCGGGGCACAGCCTGGGAGAATATTCGGCGCTGGTGGCGGCCCGCGCGCTGGACTTGACGGATGCGCTGCGGCTGGTGCGCAAGCGCGGCGAATATATGCAGGAAGCTGTTCCCATCGGCCAGGGAGCCATGGCGGCGCTGCTCGGCCTTGACTCGATCGCGGTGGATGCAGTTTGTCGCGAGGCGGCCGAAGACGAAGTTGTGGCCGCGGCCAATCTGAATTCACCGGCTCAGATTGTAATCGCCGGACATCGTGCCGCGGTGGAAAGGGCAATCGAGCTGGCAAAGGCCCGCGGAGCAAAACGCGCGGTGTTGCTGAACGTCAGCGCTCCGTTCCATTGCAGCCTGATGAAGCCAGCATCTGACCGGTTGGCCATGGATTTGGACGCCGTCGCCATCAGCGACCCGCGGGTCCCGCTGGTCAATAATGCCGATGCGGCCGTCGTTCGGAGTGCAGAGGCTGTTCGGGACGGACTCAAGCGGCAGGTAACTTCCCCTGTGAAGTGGACCGGCTCAATGCTGGCACTGAGACGGGAAGGCGCGGGGCTTTTTGTGGAGGCGGGTCCCGGTAAAGTGCTCTCGGGATTGATGCATCAGATTGACCGCGAAGCCCGGACCGCGCGTGCCGGTGACCTTGCGTCGCTTGAGGAAGCGGTTGGGGCAGTGCAGCCACAGTAAGGAATGCAAGGCCGGGCCGGAATGAACGTTCAGTCCCCCGGTTTTTCGCTAATGCCAGGCACGATGAACCTGAACGAGCGCATTGCCGTGGTGACAGGGGCTTCCCAGGGAATAGGACGGGCCTGTGCGCTGCTGCTGGCGGAAGCGGGCGCGGACGTCGCGCTGGCCAGCCGGAACATGGAAAAGCTGGACTCCGTGGCGCGGCAGATCGAATCAAAAGGGCGCAAAACGCTGGTGCTGAACATGGACGTTTCCAGCCCCGAATCCATCAAAGCCGGCATCAGCAAAGTTTTGGACACGTGGAAAAAGATCGATATTTTAGTGAATAATGCCGGCGTCGTGCGGGATAATTTACTTTTGCGGATGAAGGCGGAAGATTGGGACGCGGTGTTGCGAACAAACCTGGACGGGGCCTACCATTGCATTAAAGAGGCGCTGCCCGGCATGGTGCGGCAGCGATATGGCCGCATCATCAACATCACCTCAGTAGTGGCCCAGGCCGGAAATCCGGGCCAGGCGAATTACATCGCGTCGAAGGCGGGCCTGATTGGGCTCACCAAGGCCGTGGCGTCAGAAGTTGCGCGAAGGGGCATCACCGTCAACGCGGTTGCCCCGGGCTTTATCGCAACGCCGATGACGGACAAGCTGCCCGAAGAGGTCCGCCAAAAGCTGCTGGGCATTATTCCGGTGGGCCGAATGGGTACCGATATGGACGTTGCCTGCGGAGTGCGCTTCCTGGCATCTGAGGAAGCAGGATATATTACAGGCCACGTGCTGAACGTTAATGGCGGGATGTATATGGCCTGATGGCGGTCCGGGCCAGATCAGCGAGGAAGTGTTTTCGATAACGGTACGTGAGGGACGTTTTTGCTTGCCGCGCTGCGCCGTCGCCGTGCAGGCCCGGGAAGTGCAGAGCTTGACGCCCCTCCAGCCCAAAGTTAGAATAGCCAACCCCATGTAGGGTGAGGAGGATACATCAATGGCTTCGCCTGAAGAAAAGGTTAAGCAGATTATCGTTGAGCAGCTTGGAGTTGATGAAGCAGAGGTTACCCCCACAGCGCATTTCGTCGATGACCTTGGAGCCGATTCGCTGGATATCGTGGAGTTGGTGATGGCGTTCGAGGAGGCGTTCGAGATCGAGATTCCCGACGAAGACGCCGAAAAGATCCAGACCGTAAAAGATGCCGTCGATTACATCCAGGCCCATACCAAGCCAGCAAAGAACTGACGGCACAGGTCCACAGGAGGGCAAAACTTGGCGCGAAGAGTTGTAGTAACAGGGGTTGGCCTGGTTAGCGCGCTGGGGGTGGGGACCGAAGAAACGTGGCGGAATCTGCTCGCCGGGAAAAGCGGCGCCGCCACCATCACGCACTTCGACACCACAGGCTTTCCCGTCACATTCGCCGCAGAAGTCAAAGGGTTCGATCCGCTTCGCTTCATTGAAAAAAAAGAAGTGAAGAAGATGGGGCTGTTCATCCAGTTCGCCATGGCCGCCAGCGAGTTTGCCATGGAGCAGGCGGAACTGAAAATCACCCCGGACTTGGCGGAGCGGACGGGCGTCTATATTGGCTCAGGGATCGGGGGATTCGACGTCATCGAGCGCGAGCACACCGAGCTGATGAAGGGCGGTCCACGAAAAATATCTCCCTTCTTCATCCCCGCTTCCATCGTCAACCTTGCTTCCGGTTTTGTCTCCATCCGCTGGGGCGCCAAGGGACCAAATTCCGCAACCTGCACGGCTTGCTCGTCCAGCGCGCACGCGGTGGGCGATTCCTTCAAGTTGATCCAGCGCGGCGACGCGGATGTGATGATTTCCGGCGGCGCCGAAGCGGCCATCACTCCCATGGGCGTGGGTGGGTTCGCCTCCATGCGCGCGCTCTCGACACGAAACGACGAACCCGAAAAGGCCAGCCGTCCCTTTGACTGCAACCGCGACGGCTTCGTCATCGGAGAAGGAGCGGGCATCCTGGTCCTGGAAGAACTGGGTTTTGCCGTCAAGCGCGGAGCCAGAATCCTGGGCGAGATTGTTGGTTATGGAATGTCCGGCGACGCCTACCACATCACGCAGCCGTCGGAGAACGCTGACGGCGCCATTCGGGTGATGCGCAACACCCTGAAGGACGCCGGCGTAGAACCCCAGCAGGTGGACTACATCAACGCCCACGGGACCTCCACTCCTTTCAATGACAAGCTTGAAACCAAGGCCATCAAAGCCGTATTCGGAGAACGCGCCTACAGGTTCCCGGTCAGTTCCACCAAGTCGATGACCGGACATCTGCTGGGAGGAGCAGGAGGTCTCGAGGCTGGAATCTCGACGCTGATCCTGCGTGACCAGATTATTCCTCCAACCATCAATTACGAAACCCCGGACCCCGAATGCGACCTGGACTACGTTCCGAACCAGGCCCGGCGGGCGAAGGTCGATTTCGTGCTGTCAAACTCGTTCGGGTTCGGCGGCACCAATGCTGCTCTGCTTTTGAAGCGTTATTCTGAATAGCAGGACCGCACTCTCGCTGGATTGAAGTTTTCTCCGCGGAGAATTTTCCCCTCATGAAAATTGTTGTGTGCCTCAAGCAGGTCCCGTCCCGCGACGCTTTCCTCAAGGTGAATGCCGCCTCGACGTGGATCGAGGAAGCCGACATCAGCTACGAGGTGAACGAGCCTGACGTTTACGCGCTCGAAGAGGGACTGCGGCTGAAGGAGAAACTGGGAGGAGAGGTCATTGTCTGCACGCTCGGCCCCGCCCGCGCCGCGCAGGCCATCAAGGAGGCGCTGGCCAAGGGCGCCGACCGCGCCCTGCACCTCGATGACGCTGCTTTTGCCAACCTGGACGCGCACGGGACCGCCAAAGCGCTGGCCGCCGCCATCCGCAGGGATAATCCCGACCTGGTGCTCACCGGCCTCCAGTCTGACGATTTTGGGTATGCGCAGACCGGGGTCATCATGGCGGAAATGTTGAACCTGCCTCATTCAACCATCGTGATGGAGATCCAGGCGGAAGGCGAGCACCTGAAAATCAAACGCGAACTCGAGGGGGGCTGGTTCCAGTGGATTGAGATGCCGCTGCCTGCCGTGCTGACGATTCAATCAGGCATCAACAAGCCTCGATACGCCACGTTAAAAGGGATCATGGCGGCAAAGAACAAGCCGCTCCAAAAATTGACGGCGCAGGACCTGGGGCTCGATACTGACGCGCTCGAACCGCGCCAGATCATTTCCCGGGTCTACGTCCCACAGAAGACGGCGCAAACCGAATTTATCGAAGGCAGTCCGAAGGAAATTGCTGAGCGGCTGGTCGATAAATTGAAAAACGAAGCAAGAGTGATCTAACGTAGTGCGCCAGAAATCAGGGTGCATGCAGCGCCGTCCTTCAGGGCGGCACGTGCCGGTCCCGCTGGAGCGGGGCGGCGCTACATACGGAAGTGAATACGCCCGTGGCTGAAGAAATCATCGTCTACGCGGAACACCAGGATGGCAAGCTGGCGCGCCCCGCATGGGAGGCCGTGGCAGCGGCGCAACGGTTTTCCGCGGCGCTCGGGGCGAACTGCGTTGGCGCAGTCGTGGGGGAAAACGTCCGCAATCTCGCCGAAGAACTGGCCGGCGCCGGGCTGTCGGAGGTGTTGACTATCGAATCGCCGCAGCTTGCCCAGTACACGCCGGACGGCTACAGCGCGGCCCTCCGCCAGGTTGTCGAATTGCGACACCCTCGATTCGTTGTTTTCAGCCACACCTACCAGGTGCGCGACTTCGCTCCAAAACTGGCCGCTTCGCTCGATCGCGTCCTCATAGGCGACTCACTGGATTACCGCCTCGAAGGCGAAAGAATCATCTTTGTGCGGCAGGTATTTCAGGGCAAGTTTTCAGCCGACGTTGAGTTTCGAGGCGAACCGCCGTACTTCGTGTCATTCCAGGCGGGGGCTTTTCGAGAAGATTCCGTCCAGCAGGGTGTAGCCAGCGCAAAAATAACCTCGGTACCGATCGACATTCCCCCCGGGGCCGTTCGCACGCGGCCCCAGGAAAAATTCCGGGAGGCCAGGCAGGCGGTCGATCTGAGCCAGGCGGAAATTATCGTCGCTGTAGGGCGTGGCATCAAAAAGTCCGAAAATATGGTACTGGCCCGGAAGCTGGCGGAGGCTCTGGGAGCAGAAGTCGGCGCCTCGCGACCCATCTGCGATAGCGGCTGGCTACCCATGGACCGCCAGGTCGGGAGTTCCGGCCAGACCGTGGCTCCCAAGCTCTACCTTGCTCTGGGGATCTCAGGGGCCATTCAACACCAGGTGGGAATGAAAGGTTCACGGACCGTGGTCGCCATCAACAAAGACCGCGAAGCGCCCATCTTTGAGATCGCAACTTATGGAATTGCGGGAGACCTTTTTGAGATCGTTCCGCCGCTGATCGAAGAAATTAAGAAAGCAAAGGCGGGATGAATTTCCGCTACTTCGCCGGTACCCTTTCAAAATTTGTCCATCCAGCTTCGATCACTTTGCAGGCCCCGCAGTCGAATTTCCTCAACGACTGCCCGCGGCCGGTGATCAGGGGCGAGGACGCTCGTGGCACAACCCAAATGAATCACTATCGCTTTGCCGGCCCTTCTTCGCGTTTGTTCCAACCCTATGTTACGATGGAAAATTAGTTCTTACACAGGGCAGCGGTCAGTTTTTCCGCCCACTGGCGATCGAGACAGCCGGGACTCCATCGTATGGCAGAGCCGACGAACAAGCGGCCGCGTGTGCTGAGCGGCATGCGCCCCACTGGCAAGTTGCATCTGGGCAACCTGGTGGGAGCACTCCAGAACTGGATCAAGCTCCAGGACCAGTATGAAAGCTTCCATTTCGTGGCGGATTGGCACATGCTGACCACCGACTACGCCGACACCTCCGAGTTGCAGTCAAATATCCAGGAAATGGTGACCGATTGGCTGGCCGTGGGGCTCGATCCTGAGAAGGCAACCCTTTTTGTGCAATCGCGCCTGCTTGAGCATGCTGAGCTTTTTCTGATTTTCTCGATGCTGACTCCGCTTGGCTGGCTGGAGCGTGTGCCAACCTACAAAGAGCAGCTCGAAAACATTACCGATCGGGACATTCACACGTTTGGCTTTCTTGGCTACCCGGTCCTGCAAGCAGCAGACATACTGATGTACAAGGCCGATTGTGTTCCGGTAGGTGAAGACCAGGTACCGCACGTGGAACTGACGCGCGAAATTGCGCGGCGCTTCAACCACATTTACAGAGAAGTTTTCCCGGAACCGCAATTGCTGCTGACGGCGAGCCCGCGCTTGCGTGGGACCGACGGACGCAAGATGTCCAAGAGCTATGGCAACGCCATTTTCCTCTCCGATCCTCCGGATGTGGTCAACGAGAAGGTCCGGGGCATGATGACCGATCCTGCGCGCAAGCGGCGGTATGACAAAGGGAATCCTGACGTTTGTCCGGTGTTCGACCATCACAAACTCTTCTCACCGCCCGAAGTCATCGAGCGTGTGAATCGCGAATGCAGGACGGCTGAGCTCGGTTGCGTGGAGTGCAAGAAGCTGATGGCGCAATATCTGAACGAATACCTCGCTCCCATTCAGGAGCGTCGAAAAATTTACGAGCGCGACCCTCAAAAAGTCTGGGACGTGCTGGCCGCGGGCACCGATAAGGCCCGCCATGTGGCGCAGGAAACGATGGGCGAGGTGAGGGCCGCAACGAATCTGACCCATGAATGACAATCGTCCACCCAACCCGGATACTCCTGAAGAGCGCGCACAGGAAGATGCTCCGGAGGCCTCAAAGCGGACCACCCGCGCCGAGGTGCCCGCGCCTCCGGTGAAGCTGGAGGCTTATGAAGGTCCCCTGGACCTCCTCCTCGACCTTATCCGCAAGCAGAAGGTCAACATCTATGACATTCCCATCGCCAGGATCACGCGGCAGTATCTGGATTATCTTCGGCTGATGGAGGAATTGAACATTGACGTCGCCGGCGAGTTTGTCCTGATGGCGGCGACGCTGATCTACATTAAATCGCGGATGCTCTTGCCGCCGGACCCCACAGCTCCTGCCGAGGAGATGGAAGAGGACCCGCGCGCGGAACTCGTGCAGCGGCTGCTGGAACACGAGCAGTTCAAGAACGCCGCCGAGATGCTGAAATCGAAGCGGACGGTGGAGGAGGCCACGTGGTCGCGCCCCGGCATCGACGAGTTCACAGAAGCGGAAGATGAGCCGGGCCTCGCTGTCTCCGTCTTCGATCTGATTTCGGTTTTCAGAGAGATCCTTGAGCGGGCCAAAAAGCGTCCGCAAATCCACGTGCGGCGGGAACAGGTAACCGTTCGCGAAATGCTGGAGCACGTAAAGCAGGTGATGCGGGGCCGCTCCGGACCGGTCTCTATTGAAGACCTCGCGGCAGGATATGTGTGGCGGCAGGCGCTGATCGCGTTGTTGCTGGCGCTGCTCGAGTTGGTGCGGCTGCGGGCCATTCATCTTCGGCAGGACGAACTGTTTGCCCCCATCACCGCGGTGAAAAGTAAAAGATTTGAAGAGATCGTGGATTCGGTGAACGCCGCAGGCCTGGAAGAAAGTCTGGGCGAAATCTGAGACGGATAAAACATGCTGACGGACGAAACACTCAAAGCGTTGATCGAAGCCATCATCTACGTCGCGCCGGAGCCGGTGCCGCTGGACGCCATCGTCAAGTCTCTGGAAGGCGAGGAGCGCGAACGGGTGAAGGCGCAAATTGAACTCCTCATCCGGGAATATGGGCAGCCGGGCCACGGAATCGAGGTGCGCCACGTAGCCGGGGGCTACCGCTTCTCTTCCAAGCCCGAACACCACGAGGTGCTGAGGAAGTTTGTCAAAAGCCTGAAACCGCTCGTCCGGCTTTCCAGACCGGCGCTTGAAACCCTGGCGGTGATCGCCTATCGCCAGCCGATCACCGTGCCGGAAATCGAGGAAATCCGCGGCGTCGATTGCGGCGGAGTCATCCATACTCTACTGGAAAAAAAATTGATTGTCACCGCGGGGCGAAAGAACGTGGTGGGGCGGCCCATTCTCTACCGCTCCTCGAAGGAATTTCTGGTCCATTTTGGCCTGAAGGATACCAGCGAACTGCCAAGCCTGAAGGAGTTTGAAGAACTCGCCCGGCAGGCCCTGGGCCCTGACCTTTCAGAGGAACTGGGACCGCACGCCGGGACCGCTGCATCTGGCGCTGCCAACAGCGAAGAACCCGCTGAGAGCGACGAGGGCGCAGAGGCGAACAAGGCGGTGGGACCCGGACCGCCCACGGCTGGCGCGCCGGAGGAAGAAGTTACGCGCGCGGCCTCCGCCGACGCTCCGCCAGAAGATGACACAGCGGGTGAAGAGAACGCCTAGCCTGAGAAAATCATGTCCTGGCACAGATCAACCTATGCTTGAGCGGCTGCAGAAAATCGTTGCCGCGGCGGGCGTCACCTCTCGGCGCAAAGCCGAAGAACTGATCGTCCAGGGCCGCGTCAGTGTCAACGGGCACGTGGTGCGGGAACTGGGATCAAAGGCCGACGCTGGCCGCGACAAGATTCGAGTGGACGGCAAACCGCTGCCGAGGAGCCACGGCCACCTTGTGATTCTCCTCAATAAGCCCACCGGCGTGGTTTCAACCTTGCAGGATCCCCAGGGTCGCCCCACCGTCGTGAAGCTGCTCGAGGGCGTCAAGCAGCGCGTTTACCCCATCGGCCGGCTCGACTACAATTCTTCAGGCCTGCTGCTGCTGACCAACGATGGCGATCTCACCAATTTCCTCACCTCACGCGCCTCCAGGATTCCGCGCACCTATCACGTCAAACTGGAGGGCCAGCCGGCGCCGAAAGACCTCGCGCGCCTCGAGCGCGGAATCGTGCTGGACGGTCGCCCCACTGCGCCCTGCAAGATTCGCATGATTTCCGAACGCGAGAAGCCCTGGTATGAAATCACCCTGATGGAAGGCCGCTACCACCAGGTGCGTAGAATGTTTGAACGCGCGGGGCAGCGCGTGGCGAAGCTCAAGCGGGTGCGGCTGGCCTTCCTCACAGACCGCGGCCTCAAGCCCGGGCAGTTCCGGTATTTGAGCGCTTCGGAAGTTGAGCGCCTGAAGCGCTGGAAAACAGAAGCCGGCCGCGAGAGTGAATGCTAAAATTTCAGATGAAAGGACCGCTGCGGCTGGCGTCCTCACCCGCAAGGTCTGCGATCTTCTCCCGCTGTCATCCTTTATAATTGCTCTTCGCCGAACGACTGGCCATGCCACACCGATTTTCCATCAATGAACTGCTGCCTCCCTGGATCACGCGCCTTCGGCCTTATCCTCCCGGCAAGCCGATTGAGGAGGTGGAGCGCGAACTGGGCCACACAGCCATCAAGCTGGCCTCGAATGAGAACCCCTTGGGACCTTCCCCCAAGGCTTTGGAGGCCCTGCGCAATTCGCTTGACCTTGCCAATTTTTATCCCGACGGCGCGGGCTATTATCTGCGGCGGAAACTGGCGGAGTTCCAGCAGCTTGACATCTCTCAGATCATTCTGGGGGCAGGATCCACCGACCTGATTGAACTGGTGGCCAGGACGTTCCTGACGGCCGGCGACCAGGGCATTACCTCACAATCTGCGTTTTATATTTACCGGCTCGCCATCGAGGGGATGGGCGCCGGGCTTGTGCAAACTCCCCTGCGCGATAACGCCTTCGACCTGGCGGCCATCGCACGTGCAGTAACTCAGCGGACGAAAGTCATCTATATCGCCAACCCCAACAACCCCACCGGCCGCATGGTCACCGCGGATGACATGGACCGCTTTCTTGGATCGCTGCCGCCTCGCGTACTCGTCGTGCTGGACGAGGCCTACTACGAATACGTTCGCGGACCCGATTACTCCCACTCTCTCGATTACGTTCGCAACGGCAGAAACGTCCTGGTGCTGCGCACGTTTTCCAAAGTGTACGGGCTGGCGGGCCTGCGGCTCGGCTACGGCATGGGGAATCCCGAGCTGATCGAGGCCCTCAACCGCGTGCGCTCACCGTTCAATGCCAATAGCCTGGCGCAGGCAGCCGGACTGGCGGCCCTCGACGATCAGGAACACGTGGCGCATTCAGTGGAATCCAACGCCCATGAAATGAAGTTTGTGACTGAGGAACTGGCGCTTGCCGGCGTTCGTTACACGCCCTCCGTGGGAAACTTCCTGCTGATTGATACGGGCCGCGACTGCGAAGAGGATTTTATCCGTCTGCTGCATGAGGGCGTAATCGTCCGGCCGATGAAGCTTTACGGTTTCCCAACCTCGCTGCGGGTGACGATCGGCAGGCACGAAGACAACGAAAAATTCCTGGAGGGCCTTGCGCGTGTGGCCAAAACTTTTACGCTGAGGACGAAACGATAGATTTATGATGTAATGGCGGAGTTGCGGACGAACTAAAGGTTGCCCAGCGCAAGCTGGAGACTTGGCATGCCGGACACGATTCAGAACATTCTGGAAACCTGCAAGACGCTGGCCGTGGTCGGCCTGTCCTCCAGACCTTCGCGGCCCAGCTACGGCGTGAGCTTGTACATGCAGTCACACGGCTACCGCATCATTCCCGTCAACCCCAATGAAGATTCCGTGCTGGGCGACAAGTGCTATCCGGCGCTCGATGATGTTCCGGAAAGCTTCGACGCCGTTGTCATTTTCCGCCGCTCGGAATTTGTGCCGGAAATTGTGGAAAGCGCCATCCGCAAAGGCGCCCGGGTCATCTGGATGCAGGAAGGCGTGCAGCATGAAGAAGCCGCCCGGCGCGCCCGCGAAGCCGGTCTCGCAGTCGTCCAGGACCGCTGCATCTTGAAAGAACACGCCAAGCACTTTGTCAGCGAAGGAATTTAGGGCTGCCTGGCGAAAGCAATCTGCGGTCTCATTGCTTTGCAGCATCGGCGGAACACTCTCGCCGCCATCCGGCGGCTGTGCGGGGCATTACCGGTTCGCCAACACAGGAAACTGGTTTGCCTCGATCAGCCTCTTATCTGCCGTCACCAAGGTAAGTCCCAGTACGCGGGCCGTGGCGCCCAGAAGACGGTCGGCAGGATCGTGATGTGGCAAGCTAAGCTTGGCCGTCTCCAGAGCGATTTCGTGAGTGACCGGTGCTTCCCGAACGGGCATGGCGGATATCGCCTTCGGGACCCATTCCGTAACATCTTCATTCAGCGCAACACGCCCCTTGGCGGAAAGAACGGTGAGCTCCCACACACTCACCGGAGAAAGCCACAGCTCGTTCACACGGCCTCGCAGCGCACGTCGCACTCTTAGAGAAAGATGCTCCGGCGCAAGAATGCTCCACAGCCAGATGTGAGTGTCCAGCAGCAATCTCATCAGCGCAGAGCTTCCCAGTCACTCTCGTCGCTGGCAGGAGAAACGATGTCGCCCACAATGCGGCCAGTCCCGGCCAAAGAACCAAGCCAATCCTGAGATTTCCTTACTGGTGGCGGCGGGACAACCTCAGCAACGGGTTTGCCGAAGCGCGTAATCAAGACGGGTTTCTTCGTACGGCGGACGCGCTCAACCACGGCCAGGCAAGTTGCTTTGAATTTCGAGATGGCGATCTTTTCCATGCCAGAGTCCCTGCCGAAAGTGTACCATGGTCAATGACCATAGTCCAAATCATTTACCCTGCCGTTTCCGCTTCCACTCTTCAATCGCCTGCATTTTTTCTTTCAGCTTTTTTTCGAAGCCCTGATCGGTGGGCTGGTAGTAGCGGCGGCCTTTGAGATTTTCGGGCAGGCAATCCATGTCAGTAAGTTTTTCGTCGGCGTCGTGGGCATACTGGTAGCCCTTACCGTAGCCGATGTTGGCCATCAGCCCGGTGACGGCATTTCGCAGGTGCAGGGGGACAGGCTCGGCGACCGTCTTCTGCGCGTCGCTCTTCACCTCGCCGTAGGCCGTGTAGAGCGCGTTCGATTTCGGCGCAAGCGCCAGGTAGACCGCAGCCTCGGCCAGTGCCAGGTCGCCCTCCGGCAATCCCACAAAGTGCACGGCCTGCATGGCGGCAACGGCTACTTCCAGCGCCCTGGGATCCGCCATGCCCACGTCTTCCGACGCCATGCGGATCAGCCGCCGCGCAATGTAGAGCGGGTCCTCGCCCGCCTCGAGCATCCGCCCCAGCCAGTAGAGCGCCGCGTCAGCGTCGGAATTGCGCACCGATTTGTGCAGGGCGGAAATGATGTTGAAGTGTTCTTCGCCGGCGTTATCATAAAGCAGCACCTTGCGCTGGATGGCGTCTTCAATCAGCTTTTCAGTGATCGTGGGGCGTCCCTCGGCGTCGCGAGGCGCCGCGGCAACGGCAGCCTCAATGGTGTTATAGGCCGCGCGAGCGTCGCCGTTTGCGAACACGGCAATCTGCCGCAGCAATTCGTCGGAAATCACGACCTTCTGGCCGCCAAGCCCGCGCTCCTGATCGTGCAGGGCGCGCTGGAGCAAGGTCACGACCTCGCCGGTGGACAGCGCCGAGAGCATGTAGACCTTGGTGCGTGACAGCAACGCCGCGTTGACCTCAAACGACGGATTTTCCGTTGTGGCGCCGATCAGGACAATGTCGCCGCGCTCCACGTAGGGGAGGAAGGCGTCCTGCTGCGCCCTGTTGAAGCGATGGATCTCATCAACAAAAAGAATGGTCCGCCGCCCGTAGTGGCTGGTTTTCTCGGCGGCCGCCATCACATCCTTGATTTCTCGAATGCCGGAAAGCACAGCGCTGAAGCGCACAAAATCACTTTGGGTCTTGCGGGCCACAATCATCGCCAGAGTGGTCTTTCCTGATCCCGGCGGCCCCCAGAGGACCATGGACGCCAGCTCGTCGCGCTCGATCTGCTGCCGCAGCGGCTTGCCGGGCCCCAGGATGTGGAGCTGACCGGCGTATTCCTCCAGCTTTTCAGGGCGCATGCGGTCGGCCAGGGGGCGCCGGCCCTGCTCCTTGGTTTCCGAAGGCTGTGTTTCAAAGAGACTCATGGCTGATATTGGAATCTGCGTTGCCTCGCAACTTCATAAAGGAAAATCCCCGTTGCCATTGCGGCGTTCAGTGAATCGGCCTCGACGCGAATAGGAACGCGCAGGAGTTCGTCGGCCTCGCTGGAAATTTCTGCCGGCAACCCCGACGCTTCCTGCCCTACAAGCAGCGCAATCGAACCATGCAGGTTCGCGCTTGAGAGAGCAACCGTGCCGCGGGGGTCCGTGCCCAGAATGCGCACCCCGGAGTCCCGCAAAAGCTTCAAAGCGGGTCCCAGCTTCAGACCTGCGAATATTGGCATCCGAAAGATGGACCCAACGCACGACCGCACGGACTTGGGATTAAATGGATTCACTGTCCCCGCCATGGTGACGACGGCTGAAGCCCCAAGCGCGTCCGCGCTGCGGATGATGGTCCCCATGTTGCCCGGGTCCTGAAGTCCGCAGGCGACGATCAGAATTGTATTTCGGGACGCCGCCAACGCCTTGAGATCAACCGCGCCCAGCTCAACAATCGCCGCAACGCCCTGCGGCGTCCGGGTGCCGGCAATCTGACGGAAGAGCCGGTCGGGTATTTGGGCCAGCTCCGAATCTGCCGGAAGCAGGGCCAGCAACGCCGCGTACTTACTTGCCGCTTCGGCCGAAACCAGCACGCTGCGAACGGTGGCACGCGAACCCGGCTTGAGCGCCTCTTCAAGAAAATGTGGCCCTTCGCCGCAAAGCCAGCCATCGTGCGTAACCCCTTCTGCAAGCGCGCGGCGAAACACTTTGACCAGGGAATTGGTTGCGCTGGTCAGTTCCCGCAGTCTTTCGCGTACGGGTTGGTGCTGCGTTTTCATGGGTTTTTCAACAGAAGCTTCGCGCGCGGGGCGTCGCCTGGCCAAAATCTTCCCGCCGCATCCTGAATTGAGTATAAACCACCCGTCGAGACATGGAGCGGCCGGGGCCTCTGTCCAGCGTATCCTGTGATAGAATCGCGCGGCACTCATTTTCTGAACTTCGAGAACACCTGGAGGATCCGATGCGGAAAGCCGCGCCTTTGATCGTGATGCTCGTGCTGGCTGTGCCCGCCGTGGCCCAGAACTTCAGCGACTGGCTCGGACAGCTTCCTGAGCCGCACTCTTACGTCCTAAAGCGGGTATCGAGCTATGATCGGACAGGCGGAAATGAAGATTACCGCCACGTTAACCCGGGCCAGACGTTCACGGTGCTCGACGAACCCGGCCCCGGAGTCATCACCCACGCCTGGTTCACCATTGCGGACCCCGAACTCTATCATCTGAAGAAAATCGTCCTGCGCATGTACTGGGACGGCGAAACCAATCCCAGCGTGGAGACGCCCATCGGAGATTTCTTCGGCCTGGGGTTGGGTGACTACTTCACTTATCAATCCGTTCCGCTGGCCGTGGGAGAAGCCAAGGCGCTCAACAGCTTTTTTCCCATGCCGTTCAAAAGGCATGCTCGCATCACGGTCACCAATGAAGGCCACGAAGCCATTGACGCTCTCTACTTCAACATTGACTATCGCGCTTATTCAAATCCTTTGCCCGTAAGCACCCTCTATTTCCACGCGCGATACAACCAGTGCGCTCCGTGTACTGCTGTCGCGAGCAACGGGAAAAACCTCGAAGGCAAGGACAATTATCTGTGGGTGGATGCCAAAGGCCGCGGGCAGTTTGTGGGCGTCACCATGTCAATCCTGGAAAACAAGGACGGATGGTGGGGCGAGGGCGACGACATGTTCTTCATCGACGGCGAAAAGCGGCCATCCATTAACGGTACTGGGACGGAAGACTATTTCCTCGGAGCGTGGGATTTTGGCGGCCATCCTTTTGCTTACGGGCTATTCGGCGCGCCGGTCGTCGGCCCTGAGCGCCAGGGGGCCCGATGGTCCGTGTACCGCTTTCATCTCGATTCGCCGATACCTTTCACCAGGTCCCTGCGCGCAACCATCGAGCATGGCACGGCCAACAACCGCGGCGACAATTACTATTCCGTGGCGTATTGGTATCAGACCGAACCGCACGCTCCCCTGCCGCCGCTGCCGCCGGTGGAAGATCGCTTGCCGCGCATGCATTCCGCAAATCGGTAACCTGTTTTCGTGGTGGAATTCAGATAGAGGCATCCCACTCTGTGGGGCTGTGCCTGCGCGGCCCCTTGACAACGTTCAGCAGCGGTTTACCTGCAACCAGGCGATCAATATTTGCGGCCACCAATTCAAGGCGTTTTTGGCGCGTGCCCAGCATCCAGCCGGAAACATGGGGGGTCATCACCACGTTCGGCAGTTTGTGGAACGGGAAACGGGACGGGCGCGAAGGCCTGTCGGCTTTCGGGTAACGGTACCAGACGTCGATGGCGGCGCCCGCAATTCGGCGTTCTTTCAACGCGCGAAATAATGCTTCTTCCTGGACTACCGCGCCGCGCGCCACGTTGATGAGGAAAGCGCTGCGCTTTATCTGGCCGAACTCCCGCGGTCCAATCAGGCCGCGCGTCTCCTTGTTCAGCGGGCAGGCAAGAACGATGTAATCGGATTCCTCCAGAAGCTGCGGCAGGGCGGCCGGGCCTTTCCAGAAATCGACATCTCGCGGTTTTCGTTTGGGCGGATGGGCGCTAATCACCTTGATGGACATTCCCAACGCTCGGGCGCGCACGGCAACTTCGCGGCCGATGGTTCCGTAGCCGACCAGGCCGAGGCTCTTGCCAAGCACTTCCTCAGGGGGCAGTTCACCCTCTATCCATGAGCCGTTCCAGATACCCTTCCGAAATCGTGCATCGAGATTCAACAGGTCCCTGCGGAGTGCAAGGACCGTCATTACCACAAACTCTGCGATTGCGGGGCCGTGGAAATAAGCGTTCGCAACGGTGGTTTGAGGAGAAAGCAAATCCATCCGAAAAGCATCCACGCCGGCATTGGGCGCCTGCAACAGTTTCAGATTCCGGACGGCGCGCGCCATTTTTTCGGTGAAGAAGTGCCCCACCGCCACATCGGCGTTCGACAATTCCTTGAGCATCTGGGGACCGTCGCGATTGACCGGAAAGGCAACAATGGTTGAGGGGGCCTTTATGAGGGCCTTGAGTTGGTCCGCGGCTTTTGCGGCAACGTTGCCGACGAGGACCACCTTGAGACGGTGCTGCTTTATCTTTTGTCTTATGGCCATCTTGATTGCTGATCTTCCCGGCCCTGTCGATACCTGGGATTAACTCCGCGCGCCCTGCGCTTGCGTTCCTGGATTCCGCAGCCTGCACTGAGGCAGGTCCTTCACCCGGGAATTCACAAGGTGCCGGGGAAATTCACCGCGAAGGATCTGGGCCGCCTGTTCCGACACGCTGCGGCGCAAATCGGCATAAGCCTCAAAACTGCAGGAGCCGTAATGGCACGTCAACACAACATTGTCGAATTCGAGCAGCGGATGGGGAATATTGGGTGGCTCCGTTTCAAGAACATCGAGGCCTGCGCCGCCCAGCTCGCCGTCCGCCAGCGCCTCTTCCAGCGCGACTTCATCCACCACCGGGCCGCGCGCAGTGTTGATGAGGATGGCGCCTCGCTTCATCAGCGCGAAAGCGTCGGCGTTGATCAGCCCGCGAGTCTCAGAGGTTAGCGGGACGTGGAGAGACACAATATCGGCTTGGGGAAGCAGTTCCGCAAGCGGCATCAGGACCACCCTGGCGGCCTGGGCAATCTCCGGCGCCACGTAAGGGTCTGCAGCAATGACCCGCAGGCCTAAAGCTTGGGCCATGCCCGTGAGTCTTTGCGCAATCCGGCCGAATCCGACCATGCCCAGTGTTTGGCCCCTCAGCCGCCGCATGGGGAGCATCCTTTCTTGAATCCCAACAACCCACTTCCCCTGGCGCGTGAGGCGGTCGGCCAGAACGATCTTGCGCGTCACCGCCAGCAGCAACCCCAGGGCGTGCTCGGCCACCTCATCCTGGCAGAACACCGGCACATTCGCCACCACGATTCCCAGGTCGGTGGCGGCGTCGAGGTCAACCGAGTCCACTCCGATGCCGAGTCGTACGATCCCCTTCAACTGCGGGAGCTGCAGCAGAAATTCGCGCCGCATCGGGGCGGTGCTTGCGATCAGAACGTTGGCGGGCTTTGCCAGGGCGACGCGATCAGCCAGGCTACCCGCTCTGCCATAGTGAAGTGCGCCGCCAGCATCTCGGATCACTTTCTCATCGAGTCCGCAGACGGGGCCCTCTTCTCGCTCGGTGAAGACTACCAGACGCGGTGCTTTTGCGCTCACGCTCATACCTCATTGGATGAAAACAGTCATATAGAGTACGGGCAGGCAGCAGGTGATGGCAAGACAGAAATGACCTGGCAGACGGTTGGGCAGCAGATCGAGAAAGCCAAAATTATGGCAGGACGACGCCAGGGACCCGCGATTTCGGCGGCGCTATCCCGAAGCGCGTTTGCTCCCTGCAATCTGCTCTTCCAGGTCAGCCATGTTCAGCACAATCACCCTCCGTCGCTCCATTTTGATAATTTTGCGATCGACCAGGCGCCGCAGATTTCGGGAAACCAGATCGCGGACCGTGCCAATTTCAGCAGCGATCTGTTGGTTGGATTCCTCCAGCGGGAATTCGATGCCCCGCCGCGTCCGCGTTCCCGCAGTGAGCGCCCGGTCGCGCAGAAATCTCGCCAGCCTGTGGCTGACTTCCTTGAGCGACAACTCTTCCACCAGAGAGGCCATGTAGCGGAACCGCCACGCCAGCGAGCGTATGACAGCGAAAGCAACCTCGGAGTTCCGCCGGCACAGCTCAAGTAACTCCCGCTTAGGAAGAAAGAGCAGGCTGGAATCCTCGAGCGCCGCCGCGGAGGCCGGCAGGTTGCCACCATCAAAAACTGGAAGTTCCCCCACCGTCGAACCTGCTCGCTCGATCACCAAGACCTGTTCGCGCCCCGTGTCCGCCATTTTGAACAGCTTGATCGCCCCTGATTGCACGACGTACATGCCTTCGCAGGGGTCTCCCTCGGTGAACAGAAGTTCTTCCTTGTTGAGAAATCGGACGACGCAATGGCCGGCCAGACGGCGAAGTTCCTCTTCACCGAGAACGGCAAAGAAGGGGACACGCCGCAGCGTCGCGATGGCATCAAGCCCGGTCATAAGCACAATCACATCCTAATCTCGGCGTGCAAAAGCGGCAAGGTATTGTCCTGATCCGGGGTATAATGGCCAATTGGTTTGGGAGGGTGTATTCGCTCCTGCCCGGATGCCGACTTAAGTCGTCGCATTCTTCACGCGTGCCAACTAATTTAAATTAAGACGGGGTGCGAATCAGCGCCTCGGAAACAATTGCGGAGGAAGCTAGAATGGCTTATATAATCGCGGAGCCTTGCATCGGTACGAAAGACACCGCCTGCGTGGACGTTTGCCCGGTGGATTGCATCCACCCTCGCAAAGACGAGGCAAACTTTGAAGAATCGGAAATGCTCTATATCGACCCTGTGGAGTGTATCGATTGCGGGGCCTGCGTTCCGGTGTGTCCCGTTTCAGCAATTTTCCCTCAGGACGACCTGCCGGAAAAATGGCAAAGCTTTACGGCGAAGAACGCTGAATACTACAAGAAGTAGCAACGCACGGGCCCAGGCAACAAGGAGGGGCGCCATCGGGTGGCGTCCCTCCACCATCTTGATTCTCAGCGCAAATGCCCTCCTTCCAACGTCCAGCAACCCGCCAGCGACCTGGTTTCGATAGCGATTCTTGCCGTTTCAACCTATAATTGCCTCTGGGTTCGATTGCAGGCTCCCACGCTGCCCTTATCCTCGCATGTACCGACTGTACAGCATTTTGTTCAGCCTCGGCCTGGTCCTGATGGCGCCCTACTACATTTGGCGCCACAGGGGAAGAAAAGAGCTTGCAGCCTGGCGCGAGAGGCTGGGCAAGCTTCCCGCCGATTTCCGCCAGCAAGCCACGGGGGCAATCTGGATTCACGCCGTGTCGGTGGGCGAAACGCTGGCCGTCGCCGGCCTGGTGAAGCACCTTCTCGATCGCTATCCGGACCGGAAAATCTTTCTGAGCAGCGTGACGGCAGCCGGACGGGAAGCCGCCGAAAAAAAACTGCCACGCGTTGCCGGCCAGTTTTACCTGCCCTTTGACTGGAAGTGGGCCGTGCGCCGCGTGCTGCAGCAGATTCGCCCCTCGGTCCTTGTCATCGTTGAAACCGAACTGTGGCCCAACCTGCTGAAGACCGCCAGTGAGTCGGGGTGCAAGACGATTCTGGTGAACGCGCGTATCTCTGACCGGTCATTTCCCGGCTACCGGCTGGGCCGTCCTTTCATGCGCTGCGTGCTGGAGAACGTCACCCGAATCTGCGCCCAGACCGAGACCGACGCCGAACGTTTCAAGGCGCTGGGCGCCCATCCTGATCGCGTCGCCGTATCCGGTAATCTCAAATTTGATGCGAAGGCCCCGGAGTTCGGAAATTTTGGACTGAAAATGAGAAACGTTCTGGCGGGAGAGGATCGAAGCCCGATCATCGTGGCCGGCAGTACGATGCGCGGAGAAGAACCGCTGGTGCTCGAAGCCTGGCAGAGCATCCGCCGGAAGCACCCCCGCGCGCTCATGGTCCTGGCGCCGCGACATCCTGCGCGATTTGACGAGGTCGCTGCGCTGTTGCAGGCGCAGCAGGTGAATGCCGTTCGGCGGACGCACCTTCCAGAGAGTGATGAAGAAATTGGCCGTCGCGTCTCCCAGGCAGAGATCCTGCTGCTCGACACCATCGGAGAACTCGCAGAAATCGTGGGATTGGCAGACATTGTGTTTATCGGAGGCAGCCTGGTCCCAACCGGCGGCCACAACATCGTCGAGCCCGCCTTCTGGGGGAAGCCGATTCTGTTTGGCCCCCATATGCATAACTTTCGGGATGTGGCCAGCCTGTTTCTTAGCGCAGGCGGCGCCATGCAAGTGGCCGACTCCCATCAATTGGTCGAGGCTGTGCTTGGCCTGCTCGACCGCTCGGCCGACGCCCGCCGGATGGGCGAAAAAGCGAAAGAGGTGATTACCCAGCAGTCTGGCGCCGCCACGCGCATTCTGAACCAGATGGAGGATTGGCTTGGCCACCCGCAAACGACCGCTGCGCCGTTGTCCCGGGCCGCCCGATGAACCGTTCCCTCTTGCCGCTTGCCGGTCTCTATGGCGCCGGAGCGCGCTTACGCCGCCGGGCCTTCGAGCGGGGCTGGCTGAAGTCCAGGCGCCTTTCCCGTCCCGTCATCAGCGTGGGCAATCTCACTGTCGGAGGAAGCGGCAAGACTCCGCTGGTCGTGCTGATTTCTGAGATTCTACTTCGCCATGGCCACAAACCCGCCATCCTCACGCGAGGCTACCGCCGTGAACGGCAAGCCGAGCTCGTCGCTCTGGGGCCTCAATCGCAAAACGGTGCTGACGCGCGCGCCGTAGGCGATGAACCTGCGCTGCTGGCCCGCGCGCTCCCGCAGGTCTCCATCATTGTTTGTGCCGACCGTTTTCGCGCCGGGCAGTTTGCCGAAGAACGCTTTGCGGTGGGTGTCCATATCCTCGATGACGGGTTCCAGCACCTCTCTCTCTCGCGCGACGTCGATTTGGTGGCCATCGACGCGACTCAGAATGTTCTAGAGGACGCCGTGCTGCCTGCCGGACGCCTGCGCGAGCCGGTGGGGGCCCTGTCGCGCGCGGACCTCATCATCCTGACCCGGACGGAAATCCGTGATCCCGCTGCAATCGAGAAGCAGGTGAGGCAAGTCAACGCCAGTGCGCCGATTTTCGCCTGCGAGACGCGGCTGCACAGCCTGATTGAAGCGCCCAGCGGGCAGGCCGTCGAAGCTGAGAATTATCGCGGCAGGCCGGTCTGCGCTTTTTGCGCCATTGGCAACCCGGCGGCCTTCTTTGCTGATCTGCGGCGGTGGGGCTTCAATCCGGTTGCCGAAGTCGCGTTCCGTGACCATCACGTCTATACGCAGGAAGACATTCGGCGCATCAACCTGGCCGCCAGCAAAAAAAGTGCAACGGCTTTTCTCACCACCGAAAAGGACTTGATGAACCTTCCGGTCCAATTGGAGTTCGGTCTTCCGCTACTGGCTTGCGCAGTCCGGGCGGAAATCTCCGAGGCGGAAAAATTCGAACAAGTACTTCTGGCAGGCATCGAGCGAAACCGGGTAGGATCATAGGTCGTGCCCTGGGCCGAACGTTTGGTTTCGAGGCCGTCGATTTATGCGCAAGAGCAGGGTTCTGAATCCCGAAAAGATTCTGGTCCGAGCAACCAACTGGGTGGGGGATGGGGTGATGTCACTGCCCGCGCTGGAGGCCCTCCGTGAGCGGTTTCCGGCGGCTGAAATCGTGCTGGTGGTCAAGCCCTGGGTAGCGGACCTTTATCTCCATCATCCTGCCGTCAACCGGTCGATCGTGTACGATGCGGCGGGCGAAAATCACGGCCCGCGCGGCCTTTCGAAACTGGTGGAGCAGATTCGCGCCGAACGTTTTGACATGGCCGTTCTCTTCCAGAACGCTTTCCACGCCGCCTGGATGGCCTGGCGCTCGCGCATTCCCGTTCGCATCGGTTACGGACTTGAAGGCCGCGGCATTTTGCTCACCGATTCAGTTCCCGTTCCTTCGCCGGCGCTCTACGGCCACCAGAGCAACTATTATCTGCAACTGCTGTTCCGCGCGGGCCTGGTGGATCGAGTTGCACCGGTGGAAACCATCAGGCTGGACGTCGAGAACAGCGAGAAGACCTGGGCGGCAAGGCAGGTTAAAAGCCTCGGATTGGGCGGGCCGCGCTTTCTTGTGGGTCTCACGCCCGGCGCCGCCTTCGGTCCAGCCAAGCGCTGGCTGCTGGACCGCTACGCGAAATTGGCGGACCGGCTGATTGGAGCGCTCAACGCCGACGTGTTGATCTTCGGCTCGCCTGCTGAAAAGCCGCTGGCGGAAGAAATTGCTCATGGCATGGGCCACACGCCGGTGATCATGACGGGAGAAACCACCTTGCGCCAGTTGATGGCGCTGCTGGTACAATGCCGGCTGGTGATCACCAACGATTCCGGCCCCATGCACCTGGCGGCTGCGCTGGGATTGCCGGTGGTCGCCATCTTCGGATCGACGGACGAAAATGCCACCGGGCCGGTCAGCCCGCTGGCCAGGGTGGTTCGGCATCCGGTTGCCTGCAGCCCTTGTGGACTGCGCGAGTGCCCCATCGACTTTCGGTGCATGAAGGGCGTGACGGTTGATGAAGTCCATCGCACTGCCCTGGGATTGGTGAAGGAATTTGGAGTGACCCATGAACGGCCCGCAACTCTATCGTAAAGCAGCAGAGCGAAACACCGGGCCACGGGACTGCGGCATGGAACTCCGGCCGGCGATTTTTCTGGACCGTGACGGCGCCGTCACCGACGAGGTTGGTTATATCAACCATATCAGCCGCGCAAGGATTTACCCGTATGCCCCCGAGGCGGTCCGTCTGCTGAAATCCACCGGCCTTCCGGTGATCATCGTCACCAACCAGTCAGGCGTCGGTCGGGGTTACTTTACCGAGGAGATCGTACACCAGGTCCACCGGATGGTCCAGGAAGCGCTTCAGGCAGCCGGCACGAGTATGGACGCCTTCTATTTCTGCCCGCACCATCCCGGCGCGGCCATCGAAAAATACCGGCAGGAATGCCGCTGCCGCAAACCCGGGACCGGCATGCCTGAGCAAGCGGCGGAGCAATTTGGCATCGATCTCGGCGCCTCCTACGTGGTGGGCGATACCTGGCGCGACATGCAAATGGGATTCAACATTGGAGCGCGAACCGTTCTGCTGATGACGGGCTACGGTCGCGGGGAATATGAATACCGCCGCCAGAACTGGCCACGCATGCCGGACCTGATCGCCCAAGACCTGCTGGAAGCGGCAAGACTCGTTGTGAAGGAATTGAATGCTCCCGCAGCCGCCGGAAGCGCCACGCAATCAATCCGCTCATGAATCTCACTCGCAAATTCCGTTCGACCTTGCTGGCGACCATTGCGCGATTCTCTCGGCAGCACGTTCTCGTGCTTGGCGATATGGTCGCCGATGAATTCGTCTACGGGGAAATTGCGCGGGTGTCGCGCGAAGCGCCGGTCCTGATTCTGAAACAGCGCGATAGCCGGATTGTGCCCGGCGGCGGAGCCAATGCCGCGAATAACCTGGCCGACCTGGGCGCTCGAGTCACGCCGGTGGGACTGATCGGCGACGACCCTGCCGGCGAGGCGCTGTTCCAATACTTCAGAAACAGAGGCGTTCCGACGCGCGGCCTTCTGCGCGTCGAGGGCTATACCACGCCGACCAAGTCGCGCATTCTCGGCGGGCTCAGCCATTGGCAGCGCCAGCAGATTGTCCGTATCGATCGCGAGCCGTCCGAAGATAACCGAAACGAATTGCGAAGGCGCGTCAGCCGTCAGGCCGCGCGCCTGCTAAGTGGCAAGGCCGGAGTTCTGGTGGCCGATTACGGATATGGAGCGGCGGATGCATCCGCAGTTGCAGCACTCCAGCGCCGAATCGAGGCCGCGCGTGTGCCGGTGGTGGTGGATTCGCGCTACGCGCTCGGAGACTATGCGCAAGTCACTGCCGCGACTCCCAACGAGCCCGAAGTAGAGGCGGCGTTCGGCAGGAGCATCGGTAACAATCTCGACCTGCTCTTTGAACTGGGGCGCGCGATGCTCGAGCGGCAGTCCCTGAAGGCCCTTCTGATTACCCGCGGCCGCGACGGAATGGCGCTGTTTCAGCAGGGCCGAAAGCCACAACTGATTCCGGTTTTTGGGTCCGATCAGGCAGTCGATGTGACGGGAGCGGGCGATACCGTCGGGGCAACTTTTACTTTGGCGCTGGCGGCAGGCGCCGATTTTACGATTGCCGCCCTGCTGGCGAATTGCGCGGGCGGACTGGTGGTTATGAAGCGCGGGACTGCCACCGTCACCGCACGCGAACTGAAGGAGGCCATACGCAACGCATGACGGGCAAGATGGTTCCCCGCACGGAAGTTTCGGCGCTCGGCGAGCGCCTCCGACAGACCGGGCAAAAGGTCGTGTTCGCTAACGGCTGCTTTGACCTTCTGCACGTTGGGCATGTCCGGTATCTCGAAGGGGCGCGGCAGCAGGGCGACGCGCTGGTCGTGGGCGTCAACAGTGACCGCTCCGTGCGAGAACTGAAAGGCAAAGGCCGGCCGCTGCTGCCTGAAGAAGCGCGCGCCGAACTGCTGGCGGCGATGGAATGCGTTGATTACGTGGTCATCTTTGATGATGCGACCGCCGCGGGGATCTTGCGCGACCTGCGGCCCGATGTTCATTGCAAGGGGACCGACTACACGGAGGCGACCGTTCCGGAGCGCGAGGTGGTCCGGAGTTGGGGTGGGCGTGTGGTGATTGTGGGCGATCCCAAAAGCCATTCAACCCGCGATCTGCTGGCGCGCATCGCCCAACTCAACAAAGTGGAAAAATAACGCTCCGAAAAGGATGATCAAAGCCAGTCGCCATTCCGATTCGTCCACTTCGATCTGAATGAAAATGCCGGAATCCCGTCAGCGCTTCCTTGTGGTTCGCCTCAGCTCAATTGGAGATATTGTCCACACTCTGCCCGCCGTGGCGGCGCTGGGCCGCGCGCACCCGCAGGCGGAGATCCATTGGGCGGTGGAGGACCGCTTCGCAGAGCTTCTCACCGGAAATCCTTTCATCAGCCGCCTGATCAGGCTCGATACTCTCGGCTGGAGAAAAGACCCGGCTTCCGGCAGAGTGATGACGGAAATCATGCAGGGCTTCCAGGCGCTTCGTGAATGCCAATATGACGCCGTCATCGATTTTCAGGGCCTGATGAAGTCCGCCATCTTCGCGTGGCTGAGCCATTCAAGCAAGCGGTTTGGCCTGTCGCGGGCGTTTCTGCGCGAACCGCTGGCGGCATTACTCTACACGCAGCGAGTATCTCCAAAGGACCGCACGCACATCATCGAGATCAATCTGTCACTGGTGGAACCCCTCGGAGCGCGCACCTCCAGTTGGGAGTTTTCCCTGCCCGATCGGCCTGCGGACAGGGAGGGGGTCCGCGCAGAACTTCAGCGGCTCGGGACAAAAGATTACATCATCATCAATCCCGGCGGAGGATGGAAATCCAAGCGTTGGCCTCCAGAACACTATGCCGAGGCGGTCTCCGCGCTGGCCGGGCGGGTGGCGCTTGATTTTCTGATTACCGGCCCGCCCCAGGAAGAGGATGTGGCGCGCGAAATCATTGCACGCGCCCATACGCCGCGCGCGAAGTGGTTTCCCTCGACGCTTCTGCGGTTCATTGCGCTGGCGCGTGAAGCCAGGCTCCTGATTGGCGGAGATACCGGACCGCTGCACCTTGCCGCAGCGGCCGGGACACCCATCGTGGCCATCTTCAACGCCGCCGATACCCGCAACACTCCCGAGCGCAATGGCCCGTTCAACCCTTCAGACATCATCCTGTGCGGACCCAGGCCAGCCGGGCACGGGAACCAGTCCAAGGACTTGAACTTTCTCGAAGGAGTCAGCGTGGGGTCCGTTGTCAACGCGGCGCTGCAACGGTTGAGGACCGAAAATGGATCATGATTTCTCGGCCTTTGTGGCGCGCTGGCGCGTGCCGTTTGGATTTGCGCTGGGCATCGCGTATCTGGTTTTCGCCCAGCCGACGTTGCCGCTGCTGATCTCCGGGTCCCTGGTGGCCCTCGCAGGCCTGGGCATCCGCGCCTTCGCCGCAGGCCACGTGGAAAAAGATCAGAGCCTGGCCACCGGCGGGCCCTACGCCTATACGCGCAATCCTTTGTATTTAGGCAGCCTGCTGATCGGCCTCGGACTGGTCCTTGCCGGCGCTCAATGGGCGCTGGGCGTCGTGTTTCTCATCTTTTTCCTCGTGGTTTATGGTCCCGTGATGCGCCGCGAAGAGAGAAATCTGCGCCGGCGCTTTGGCCAGGAATTTGAGAATTACTCCGCTGCTGTTCCGCTATTTTTCCCCTTGCGCAGGCGCTTGAAGCCCTCGCGTACAAAGTTCGAATGGAAACGCTATCGCCGGAACCGTGAGTATGAAGCGGCGCTTGGCTATCTGGCCGGAGTTATTTTCCTGGCGGCAAAAATGCTGTTACGTTAGAGGGTGCAGGTTGCTCCTTTGGAGATGAGGCCCCTAACCCCGGTATGACACGCTTTCAGCCCCGCATTGCGCTTGCTCTCTTCCTCGCCCTGGTTGCGTTCGACAGCAGCGCGCAGCCTGTCGAAAAAAAGCCCCAGGCTTACGGCCCCGGTGAAAAATTGACCTTCGACGTAAGCTGGTCCGTCTTTCCCGCCGGAAAAGTCACGGCCACTCTCAGCCGCGAAAAAAACGGCGACGATTTCTACAGGGTCACGACCACCGCCGATTCGCAGGGATTCGCCTCGCTCCTGTACAAGGTCCAGGACAAATTTCAGTCCGTGTTTAATCCGGAAACGGTCTGTTCCATCGAGATCTCCAAACAGATCAACGAAGGCAGCCGTCACAAAATTACCAAGATCACGTTCGACAGCAAACGCGGGCTGGCAATTCTGGATGAACGCGATGCGGGAGGCGGGGACAGACCTCAAAAGCACGAAGAGCACCAGATTCCGCCCTGCGCCCAGGACATCATTACGGCCTTCTACTATGTTCGCAGCCAGCCTCTGCACGTGGGCCAGAACATCAAACTGGCTATCAACGACGGCTCAAAAACGAAGGTCGTGGTGGCGGCAGTAACGGGACGGAAGAAAATCCAGACTCCTCTGGGGGACCGTGAAGCCTTGCGCGTGGAACCTTCCGTTTTCGGAAATCTCTACGAGAACAGGAAGGGAAAGATTGTGATTTGGTTCAGTGACGACGAGTATCACTTTCCCCTGCGAATCAGGGCTTCGCTCAAAGTCGGCGCCATTACAGGGACGCTGACTTCCATTTCACCAGCGCCTCCCGGCTACGCCCCTGCCGACAAAGCTGAGAACGGCCAAAACGCAAAATGACTCAAACCACCTTGTATTTCTCGGCGAATATGCGTTGCAGCCGCGGCCGGTAGATAAGATCGAAGGTGTGGCCCTTGTCGGGGAAAAGGTTGAGGGCAAACTGGCGGGTGGCGGCAATCAGTTCAGAGGCCTGCTCAACCGGCATGTCCTCCTGCTGGAGCGTGCTCGTCACCAGGTCCATCACCAACTGAAGCCGCCGGACTTTCCTGGCCTCTTCCTGGATTTCCGCCTCGGTCGGCACCATCACCTCACTCGAAGAGCGCGCCCCACAACACCATTATAGGCCGGAAAAGTCCGCCGCACGGCCCTTCGGACGCGGCCAGTGGAATTCCCTGGCAGTGCCGTAGCATCGGACGGTGAGAGTTGACTTCTTCATGTCAATTGTAATGGCCCCCTCCCTGGCCGTTGTGAGCACAGGCACGTCAACCGAGCCGTGAGCGCCAATGTGCAAGACCCCTCTCGCCAGCCGGTCCTGATTACGACCACCGGCTTGCAACACAACCGCAGGTTTCACCAGCTCCACAAATTTCTTTTGAGAGAAGATTTCTGACAGCGGCCGTGAAGATTCCAGTACGTCGCTGGAAAGGTCGTTCACCGATTCTGCCAGAATCCGTCCCACCCGTCCGTCCGTCGCGCCCTGCAAGAGAAAGCTTCCGGCCGGCCCCGCAACGCGCAGCACGGGCGCCCTGTCGCGGAAGGGCAACAGCGAGCTGCCCGAAACAGCGCGGGGCCATAGGACCTGAATTGCTGTTGTGCCGGGGTCCTCGCCGGTATCCGGCGCCAGGTCCCGAATCTGAACGCCCCGTTCACGCGCGGCGTCAACCAGAGAGCGAGTGTCCGGACCAGAATTGCGAGGGCTGCGCCACAGTTCACGGACCTTGAAATTGTGGAGGATTGCCGTCATGGCCTGGATGTTTTCATCGCTCCCTTCGCCAAGGACTGCGATGTCGATTTTCTTAATGCCGCGCGACCAAAGGTAGGGAGAAACAATCTCTTCGCCCGGGTTCCAGCGCCCGGCCTCCGAACCAAACTGCTCCCGGCCTCCGGCATCTACCAGGAGCGTGGTCCCGTCAGGAAGCACGCTGAAAAGCGCTTCACCTCGTCCGCAATCAAGGGCCGTCACCTCAAGCTGATCTTTCGGCAGGTTCGAAGCAAACGGATACGAAACCACCAGCCCGGCAAAGGTTATGAACAGGCAGACGGAGACGAAGAAAGGACGCCGGCGTCGGCCCAATGTCAGTGCGGAGGCGATTGCCGCAAGCGCAAAGCCCAGGACAACCCAGAAAGGCGGTCCCGGAATCCGGTAAGACATCCACAGGGGTGCGCCGCGAAATTCGGTGAGGGCCAGCAGGCCGCTCGTGATCCAGAAAAGCAGCTTCCCTGGCAGCACGGCCAGCGCCGGCAGTGTCGCGGCAAGCGCCACCGTGGGCAACGCCAGCGCCAGCAGCACAGTCATCAGCGGAAATGCAATCGTGTTCAGGCCGATTCCAACAATGGTGATTCGATGGAAAGTCTCCGCCATGGGCATCATGAGCCCCACCTGAAGGACCGCCGAAAACAACACCAGGTCTGCCGCCCACAGAGCAATCCGGAGCGGCATGGTGACAGCGTTCTCGCAAAGCGCCGGATGCCTCTCGAGCCATGACGATTGCGCTTTGAGCCAGCCGATCATCATGCGAAGCTCCACCCGAAACCGAGCATGGCGCGGCGCTAAATTGATGTCACGGTCCAATTCTTTCAGCCCAAACAGTGCGTTTCGGTAAGGGACCGTCGTGCGCTGAAGGATGGGAAGCGCCAGCCCGGCAATCAGCAGTGCAGCGGAGAAAGAAAGCTCGAATCCTGCCTCAAAAAGCCATGCGGGCCGGTGAAACAGCAAGACCAACGCCGCAAGTCCGACCGCGTTCAATGCCGACCGGTCACGATAAACATAGCGGGCCAGCACGTAAGCCGCGATCATCAAGGTTGCACGCAGCGTGGGAGCACGCTGTTCGACCAGCAGTGAATAACCTCCCAGAAAAATGAGGAGGCATGCCGCCCTCCAGGATTCTCCCACTCGAAAACGGTAAAGAAAGAAGAGAATGATAGACGCCAGCAGGCCCACATGGAGTCCGGCAATCACCAGCAAGTGATATAACCCCGACTGCCTGAAATTCTCCACGGTATCGGAATCGAGCGATGATCGGTCACCCAGAAGTACAGCTTTCAGCACCGCGCCCACGCGCCCCTCAGGCGACCACGATGGGTACAGGCGGTCAATCCCTCGCAGCAGGCGCCGCCGGACATTCGCGACCAGCATGGCAAAACGAGACGCCTGTGCTGCGGAAAGTTTCTGCACGGCGCGCGGATTCCTGATGTTGCCTTCCCATGAAATGTCTTCGACCGCTTCCAGCCACCAGCGGAAATCAAAGCTCCCGGGGTTGCGGTAAACGTAGGGCTTTTCAAACCGGACGGGCGCCCGGACCAGGTCGCCGTATCGCAGATCCATCGCTTCGACCGTCGCCCAGCTTTGCGCATCGGCGGGTGTGAACAACCGGGCCTGGATTTTTCCCCGCACCCGCCGCCACTCGCCGCTGATTTCGACCCTCCGGCATTCCAGCTCAAACCTGTAACTGTTATCGCCGCGAATCGGGTTGCTGGCAATCACGCCCTCCGTTTCCACTTCCTTGTTGAGGTCCGCGCCCCAGCCGGCGAGGTTGTGAATGTCGTTGGGCAAAAACCGGTATTGAAACGCGGCGCCGGCCGCCATGCCCGCCAGCACAAAACCCGCGAGCGCCATGCAGACGGAGAGTGGAATCCAGTCCTGGCGAAGAGATACAAGGCCAATCAGAAGGCAGGCGGAAGCGGCGGCAAGCGGCAGCCAGATGTCATCAAAGCCGGGGGCCAGCGCGCGCGCGGCCAGGATGCCGAGCGCAAAGCAAACCGCCACGATCAGCAACGGACTCTTCATCAGGCCACAGGGTCCTGACAAACCAGACGCGCCAGGCACTCGATGTGATAGGTGTGCGGGAAGCAGTCGAACATTTCAACCCCTTCCAGCCGATAACCCATGCTGAGCAAGCAAGACAAGTCACGCGCCCAGGTGGGCGGATGACACGCAACATAATGAACACGTTGCGGCTGCAAATCAACCAGATATTTCAGAGTGGATTTTCCGGCGCCGCAGCGGGGCGGGTCAAGCACCACAAGGCCGGGCCGGGTCTGCGCAAACCGCCGAAGGAAATCTGCCGCCGGCTGCCCCACCGCGCGAACGTTTTCCAACCCGTAGTTTGCCGCATTCGCTTTGAGGTCGCTCGCCGCCGCAGGATGCGACTCCACGCCGATCACCTGCCGGAACCGCCGGGCAAGCGGAAGCGTAAACAAGCCTCCGCCCGCGTAAAGATCAATCGCCAGTTCTCCGCCAGGCACATCCGTCACAGCGTTCACCAGTTCCGGAAGCAGGTTTCTGGAAGGCTGAAAGAAAGCGCCGGCGCTGACCTGATATCCGAACTCGCCCACGTGGTAAATGAAGTCAGATGGCCCGAACACTTGCGGCTCTCTCCCGTCAAGAAAGGCCACGGCCACAACGCCGTCAAATTCCCCGATCAGGTCCTTCGCCAGCGATTCATGATCGCCTGCCTCGGGGTTTCCGTGGAAGGTGATGCGGACATGATTGTCCTGATCGTTGACTTGCAGCTCAACTTCCCGGCAGCCTCGCAGCCTCGTAGCCCACTCCGGCCGGCGAAGCTGGCCCAGCACCTGGTTCAGGCGCGGCGAGAGGATCAGGCATTCGTCAATCGGCACAAGCCGGTGCGACTCGCCCTCGAAAAATCCCACTTCAACTTCGCCGGATTCGTTTTCGCCCACCTTCAGTTGGGCCTGATTTCGATAATTCCAGGGACCCGCCTGATGGACGATGATGTCTCCGTCCCATGTGATTTTTCCGATTCGCTTCAGGGTCTCGCGCACAATCTCCGATTTCCACCGCACCTGGTGTTCAACCGCAAGATGCTGATAATGACACCCGCCGCATCGGCCAAAATACGGGCAGGGAGGACTGACGCGCTCGGCAGCACTCTCGAGGATGCGCAAGGGTCTGGCGTGGATAACGCCTTTGGCGACGCGCACGGTTTCCACTTCCAGCCGCTCGCCTGGCAGCGCGCGCGGCACAAGCACGGTGCGCCCTTCCGCGTGGCCAAGGGCCTCGCCGCCATACACCAGCTTTTGCGGGGAAAATTCAAATGACACGAATGATCCTTTAGCAGAAGACTTGAGGGCAAGCCGTTACTACAAATCGCAACCGGCTTTACATATAGAACAAACTCAGCCGCGGAAGGTTGTAATGTTCAAAAAGACCCTTCTTGATGAATTGTCGCTCCAAAGATTCCGTCTCGCCTCTTCCAAGGTTCCTGCGATAGGGCGCCATGGCGCGGTCCATCTCCGCCCGGAAGGCAGTGAGCAATTTGACCGGCGCGGCGCGCGTGAGAGAAGCAGAAAGCTTGTCTTCCAGCGCCGTCAGTTGCCGTTCAAGGCTTTCAGGATCGCGCCCCCAATCGGCATCGCTGGATGCAATCTCGCCGAGAGTTTTTGCTGCCTCGCGGAAGTCCAGGGCCAGAATGCTCTCGCCCCCGGCCTCCTGTGATGCCGCCGCACGCTCAAGGACCTCCCGGTTGCGGCTAAGAAAAGCGGCGACGTCATCCCTTACGAAGACCGGCTCGTCGCC
Source organism: Terriglobia bacterium (assembly GCA_035712365.1). NCBI lineage: Bacteria > Pseudomonadati > Acidobacteriota > Terriglobia > Terriglobia bacterium. The sequence goes on along the minus strand of DASTAW010000046.1, from coordinate 9,165 downwards.
CCCCGCCTTTGCTTGCGCAGCGCCGACCCCAGCCCTGTCGGCCTGTTCGGCGGCGCGCAGAACTTCCTGCGAGCAGTAAGCCAGGCTGTTGACTTTCTGGAACCGCTTCGGCCGCTTATGATACTTCTCAAAGGTGCGCTCAATCCCGGTCAGCACGGCCTCCAGTGGAATGTCCGCGTCCTTCCATGATTCGATGAGCGCCCAGTCCAGCGTGGAAAGCAAAGTCGTGGAGCCGCGCGCCCGCTGGAAGCACTCTTCAATTTCGGTGAAGTAGTTAAAGTAATTTTCCAATGTTATTTGCGATGAGCGGATGAAGCATTTCGTTCGTAGATGATCCGAAGCCCTTCGAGCGTCAGGAACGGGTCCACCGGAGGCTTGTGTTTCAAGGCAGAAGCCAGCAATTCGGCCTGGCCTCCCGTGGCAATCACGCGCGTTTTGGCGCCCATCACAGCGCACATGCGGTCAAGCACCCCGTCCACAAGGCCCACGGACCCGTAGAAGAGTCCCGACTGCATGCTGGAGACCGTGTTGGCGCCGATAACGCGTTCGGGCTCGCGAATCTCGACGCGCGGCAGGCGGGCGGCGCGTGCAAACAGTGCTTCGGCTGAAATACCGATTCCCGGCGCGATCACCCCGCCCAGATATTCGCCCTTTTCCGAGACGGCATCGAAAGTGATGGCTGTGCCGAAATCCACCACGATACACGGACCACCGCATTTTTCAAATGCCGCAACGGCGTTGGCAATGCGGTCGGCCCCCACCTCCAGCGGGTTGTCATAGTGGATGGCCATTCCGGTACGTACCCCTGGGCCCAGAAAATACGGCTTGACGTGAAAGTACCGCTCAGCCATCTCCTGAATCACCGGATTGAGCGTGGGGACCACGCTCGACACCATCACGGCTTTGATCTCGCCAGGCTGGATGCCGCCCAGCGTGAGAAGGTTCCGGCTGAGGATGCCGTATTCGTCGGCCGTCTGCTCACGATGGGTGGAAAGGCGCCACTGGGCGAACAGCTCGCGCTCTTTGAAAACCCCTAGACATGTATTCGTGTTGCCAGCATCAATGACGAGAAGCATGGTGTTCCTGCTCGGTACGAAAGCGTCCTGGACAGCAAGGGCGAAGGCGCGGCTATCTCAGTTCGGTGATCTCGCCTGCCACCAGCAGCCCCTGCCGGCCGTCATCGCGACGGACCTTCAGTGCGCCGCTCGCATCAAGGCCCGAAGTGACGCCGGAATATTCACACCCGCCGGCGTTCACGCGGACGCGCTTTCCATCGGCATAGCTCGAGGCCGCCGACCACTCCCGAACAATGGCCGGGTTGCCTTCATTCAAAAGCATATGATAGTAACGTTCGACGTCGCGAAGCAATTCCACCAGGATGTGCAGCCGCGAGTAGTGGCGCCCCCCTTCAAGCGCGAGCGATGTCGCGATTTCCCGAAGCTCTTCCGGCATCGAGCTCTGATTCACATTGATGCCGATGCCCAGTACCACCATGTGAAGGCGGTCAACTTCAGCCCTCATCTCCGTGAGAATTCCGCAAACTTTTTTGCCATTCACCAGCAGATCGTTGGGCCAGCGGATGTCGCCACCGAGGCCGGTGGCCGAACGCACAGCGCTGTGCACGGCAACGCCCGCCAGCAGGGTCAGGACAGGCGCAGCCGCTGGGGCGAGCGGCGGCCGCAAGATAATTGAAGCATAGATCCCGCTGGATTTTTCAGAATACCACTTCCGCCCCAGCCGCCCCCGCCCGGCTGTCTGCTCTTCGGCGATGACCACCGTGCCATGAGGCGCAGCCTGGGCGCCCAATTCGAGTGCTGCGCTGTTGGTCGAATCAGTGCGAAAGTAGTGGATGACCTTATGCCCGATTTCTGCGTTCGGGAGTTCAGCCCGCACCAGGCTCGGCACGAGAACATCGGGCAATTTCTCAAGCTGGTAGCCGTGGCTTGCATGTCCCTTGATGGCAACGCCCAGTTCGCGCAGTTTTTCGATCCACTCCCACACCGTGGACCTTGAAACGCCAATCTCAGAGGCGATCTTGGGCCCGGGCACCACCACGGTCGCGTTCTTGACCAGCAGGTGGACCAGTCGATCGATCTTGTGATCTGTGGTTCCGAGGCTCATGCCTGTTCCCCATGGCGCATGGACCGGGCGCCCTTGCCCAAAGCCGCTCGCGCGCCGGAGCGCGCCGGTTCCACTTAAAAAGGCTCAATCAGGAAATGGATATCAACGGCAGGCGCCGAGTGCGTCAGCGCGCCAACGGAAATTCTGTCAACGCCTGTCTCGGCGTAGGCATGCACGTTTTCAAGACTCACGCCGCCTGATACTTCCAGCAGCACGCGCCCTCGGGCCAGGCTGACGCACTCCGCCACTTCGCCGGGCGACATGTTGTCCAGCAGGGCAAGATCGGCGCCAGCGCCAATCGCTTCTTCAAGCTCCTGGGGAGTTCGGACCTCGACCTCAATCGGCATCCGGGCTGGACGTCCCGGCCGCACCCGCTGGATTGCGGCACCGATGCCGCCCGCAATCGCAATATGGTTGTTCTTGATCAGGATTCCGTCATCGAGCCCCATCCGGTGGTTCGTCCCGCCGCCCATGCTGACAGCGTACTTCTCAAGAATTCGCAGGCCCGGAGAGGTCTTGCGGGTGTCCAGCAATTCCGTCTTCAGCCCTCGCAGTTGGTCTTTGAATTTCCGTGTAAGGGTCGCGATTCCGCTCAAGCGTTGAAGAAAATTCAACGCCACGCGTTCGCCGGAGAGCAGTGTGGCGGCTTTTCCTTCCACCGTGGCCAATGGCTCACCCGCAAGCACGGCGGTGCCGTCCGATGTCACGGCCTTCCACTCGTAGTCCGGTTCCAGCATTCTAAAAACTTCTGCCGCCACGGGAAGCCCGGCCACCACCAAAGGCTGCTTGGAATAGAACGTCCCCCGCGCCTTGGCCGTCTCAGGGACAGTCAGGCTGGTGGTCAAATCGCCGTCGCCGAGGTCTTCAACCAGGGCGCGGGACACGACCCTGCGGACCTGCTGCACAGGAAGGCCTGACACCATCTCGTCGAGCGATGCAGAATGGCCTTGATTCATTCCCGCCACGCGGTCATCCCAGCCTTTCGAGAGACTCAACAACTTTCTGAAATTGAACTTCAAGCTCGGCGCGATGGTTTTCGGTCTTCCGAACAACATCCTCGGGCGCGCGATCCAGAAAGCTTCTGTTTTCGAGCTGCTTTTTCACGCGAAACAATGCCCCTTCCAACTTCTCCTTTTCCCTGCCGAGCCGCGCACGCTCGACGTCATCGTCAACCTGCTTGTGGTGGACAAGCTGAAATTCAAATGCGGAGGTCACGGGGATTCCCCCTTCAAGCCCCCCGGAAACGGTCTCCAGCGATTCAAGCCCGGCCAGCCTCAGAACGGTTTGCCGGTGAACATTGAAAAGGTCAAGAATCGCCGCATCTTCACTCGCCGTTCGCGCCCCGACATTTTCTTTCTGCAAACCTGATTCCGCTTTGGCGTTACGCGCCGCCACCACCAGGCTGCGGATGTTCTCAAAGTCTTTTTCCGCAACCGGATTCGCGGCCCGCGCACTCACCAGCGCAAAAGGCGTGAGGGAAATTGATACCTCATCGGCGCGATTGGGCAGGCGATGCCAGAGCTCTTCCGTGATAAACGGCATGAACGGGTGCAACAGGTGAAGCGCCGATTCGAAAATCAGCAGGAGGTTCGCCCAGGAGTTGCAGGAATCATCCGGGCCCAGCGTCCTGGCGATTTCCGGCTTAATCCATTCGAGATACCAGTCGCAGAACTCACCCCAAAAGAAGTGATAGACCTTGAAGGAAGCTTCGTGGAAGCGGTAGTCCGCCAGGGCCTCTTCAATTTCCTTTGTGATGGCCGCCAGCCGTGAAAACATCCATTGGTCCGCCAGCGCCAGGGTCGGCGCTGTTGGCAGAGGCCCAAACCCATTCTCTGGAGCCGCTTTTGTCGCGGCTGAGATGCGCGTGCGGACTTCCGGAGCAAGCTTCTCGAGGTTCATCAGAATAAAACGACTGGCGTTCCAGATTTTGTTGGCAAAAGCGCGGTACGATTTAATCTTGTCGTAGCTGAAAGCGATGTCGGTGCCCGGCGCGGCGCTAATGGCCAGCGCAAAGCGGACGGCATCTGTTCCGTATTGCTCCGTCACCTCGAGCGGGTCAATCACATTGCCCTTGGTCTTTGACATCTTCTGTCGTTCGGCGTCGCGGACCAGAGCATGGATGTAGAGCTCGCGAAACGGCACGTCATCCATGAACTTCAGGCCCATCATGATCATGCGCGCGCCCCAGAAGAACAGGATGTCAAAGCCCATGATCATCAGGTCGGTGGGATAGTAGCGGCGCAGGTCGGCCGTATCTTCCGGCCAGCCGAGCGTTGCGAACGGCCACAACGCCGAGCTGAACCAGGTGTCGAGAACATCGGTCTCAGGCTGAAGATCTCTGCCCGCGCACTTTGGGCAGGTCGCCGGCGACTCTTCCGAAACAATCACCTCGCCGCACTGCCTGCACGTCCAGACCGGGATGCGGTGGCCCCACCAGAGCTGGCGCGAAATGCACCAGTCGTGAATGTTGGACATCCAGTCCAGATAGATCTTGCGGTAGTTCTCGGGAACAATCCTGATGCGGCCTTCCTCCACCGCGCGGATGGCGGGTCCGGCCAGAGGCTGCATCTTCATGAACCATTGTTTTGACAGGATCGGCTCAACCACAGTTTTGCAGCGGCTGCAGATGCCCACGCTTAAAGCGTAGTCCTCTTCTCTCTCCAGGAGCCCGGCTAATCGAAGATCATCCAGGATGCGCTCCCGAGCTTTGTAGCGATCGAGTCCCTGGTAAGGGCCGGCGGCCTCCGTCATGCGCGCCTCTTCATCCAGAACCTTCAACTGCGGCAGGCTATGACGGCCGGCGATGGCAAAGTCGTTGGGATCGTGGGCGGGCGTGACTTTCACCGCGCCTGTCCCGAAGTTCGGATCGACAAATTCATCGGCAACAATGGGAATGACGCGTTTGAGCAGCGGAAGTGCCAGTCTCCGGCCCACGGCATGACGGTATCGCTCATCCTTGGGATTCACTGCCACGGCGGTATCGCCCAGCATGGTTTCCGGACGCGTTGTTGCGACAGTGATGTAGTCGCGACCGTCTTCAAACGGATACCGGATGTACCAGAGCTTGCCGGCACGCTCCTCGTGTGCCACTTCAAGATCACTCACCGCCGTTCCGCAACGCGGGCACCAGTTGACGATGTAGGTGCCCCGATAAATTAAACCATCGTTGTAGAGCCGGGCAAATACCTGGAAGACGGCACGCGAGTACTCGGCATCCATCGTGAAACGCTCGCGCGTCCAGTCAACCGAAGCGCCCAGCCGCTCCATCTGCTTCCTGATCCTCCCGCCGCTCTGTTCCTTCCATTGCCAGCAGCGCTCAAGGAACTTCGACCGGCCCATTTCAATCCGCAGACGGCGGCCCTCGCGCCTCCAGGAAGCTGTTGCCGACGCTTGACCCCCAAGTTCCGGCAGAGCTTCGCGTCCGATCTCCTGCTCCACCACCATTTGAGTGGCAATGGAAGCGTGGTCGGTCCCCGGTAGCCACAGAACGTCTTCTCCGCGCATGCGATGCCAACGCATCAGGATGTCAATCTCCGTGTGTTCCAGCATGTGCCCAATGTGGAGCGACCCGGTCACGTTGGGCGGCGGGATCACCAGGCTGAAACGCGGACAGGAAGGATCGTCCGCCGGGCGGTAGAGCTCCTTCTCAACCCATACCCGTGCCCAGTAAGGCTCAATGGATTCAGGGGAATAGACCTTGGGGATCTCGGTTTGCACTCTCGCTCCAATCCCCGTTGCACCCGATCTGCATCCCAGGCACTGAAAAGCCTCTCCGGAAGTGCGGATCGTTAACAGGTCACTGGTAAAGCTTAAGGTTAGATTACTATATCGTCAGGCCGCGAGCCGGTCAACTTGCGGGCACCGCATCTCTTATACCAAGGCGCCGAAGGAAGTTGTACCAAAATGGAGCACTCGTTGAGATGCGCCTTCGGCGGAGGCCTCTTGGCCAAGGCCCCAGACTTTGCCAGTGCGAGCCTAGAACCTGAACAGAGATTCTTCAGGGCCGGGGTGAAGCAGTAAGGATGGCTAAGCCACACGTTCAGAAAGGCTTAAGAACCATCTTAAACATGTGGAGGGGGCCTGATTTCTTCTTTGGGACTGTGGCTGTCTTTGCTTCGTCGTCGGGCTTGTCCGCAGCCTTATCCTTCGCTTTGGGATCGGGCGACGCCTTGGCGACCGCCGAATTGTCCGCAGAAGCAGCGGGATCAACGGCTTTGCCGCTCTTCAGGGCTTCCTCGCCCACCGGCTGGACAGCGATTGCAGTTCCTGAAGTCTCACCGGGCTGGGGATTCTTTGCCATCATCACCGGGTTGTTGGAGGGATTCGTAAGGACCACAGCTCCATGCCGGGTGGCAGCGAGGTTAGGCGCACTGGAGAAAGTCCCCATGACCTTCTCCACCAGGCTCAGACGAGAATCATGCAGAGCGTCGGCGTGGGCACGCGCCAGGGTCGCCCTACTCGCCCTGGGGACCGGTTGGTGCATTGCAACAAGCTGCTCCTTGGCGCCCGATACCATCGGGCTTAACGGATAGTCGGTCAGAATCCGAGCGTAATACGGAACAGCGTCATTCGGCTTTTTCAGACGTTCGTATGTCTGCGCCAGATACCAGCATGCCGTATCCGCCTCGCTGAACGAGGGATAATGGTCCACGATTTCCAGCAGGCGAGACTCAGCTGCCGGATTGGCATGCTTTTCGAAATAGAATCGCGCAATCTCAAATTCACCCTGAGCCAGGACTTCCTGGACCTCGCGCAATCGGGCCTTGGCGCGGGGCATCAGATCGCTGTCAGGATACTTCAGAAGAAATTCCTTAAACTCCGCCTCGGCCAGCCGGATCTGGGTCAGGTCGCGGTCGGGTTTCCCCATCAGCCGGAAGTGCGACATGGCCACTCGGTACTGGGCCATCGGCGCCTCGGGAGCTGTCGGGAAGAAGGTCTGGAAATCCTTGTACTCGGCCTCGGATTCGGTAAGTCCTGCGGTCCCACCCTGCTCAAAGTAGGAATCCGCAATCGCCAATTTGGCTTTAGCGAGGTATTCGCTGTCGGGATAAGTATTGAGCAGCGCCTGGAGTGTCAGCCGGCCAACGTCATAATGGCCGTGGTTTATGGCGTCAAGGGACTTTTCATAGAGAATCTTGTCGGGCTGCTGGCCGGTTGGGAGCAGGTTGTCCGTTGGCCCTCTGTGCACAAACAAAACGCAACCGGGCAGCGTCATGACGGCCACAGTCAATAGGGAAAGCAGCCCGATCCAGCGCGGTCGCGACCGAACTATCCCGCGCATGCAGGCACGCGCGGCCACCTCCTGGGTCGCGTCCTGTGCTCTAAGCCGCAAGCAATCTGTCATGATTTCCTTGTGAAAACCCGCAAACCTGGAAAATTTCGAGGTCCCGCACCAAGTGCAAAACTGTCAACCGGCAGCCAAGTTACTGGGCCCGGGACTTGATTCCCTGCCCGAAAGCTGGGGAACCACCGCTCAATGCCTGCGTTAGCGCGCGCATGGCTTCGCCACGCCCTTTTCTATCAAAGATGGCTGGACCCACCACAAGGATGTCTACACCCGCAAGTAATAATTGTTCCGCTTCGCCGGCGCCGACATCCCCCTCTGCCGCTACGGCGAATTTCAATCCAGCGCTCTCGCGCGCCCTAACGAAGGTTGCCACTCTTTTGAGGGACCGCTGCAAAAGGCTTCCACTCCCCGTCTCCACCACTACAAAATTGAGGTCTTCCAGGACTTCGAAGCAGCTTGCCACCGGCGTAGCAGCGTTCAGGGCCACGCCCACTTTCACTCCCAATTTTCGCGCCGCGCCAATGGCCAGGCTTATGTTCTGGGTTGTCTCAAGGTGGATTGCGAGGGAATCCGTGCCAGCTTCAACAAAGTCCTCGATATAACGCTCAGGGCGCTCAATCATCAGGTGAACGTCCACCTTCAAACGGGTCGCCTTTCGGATGCTGCGAACGACCGGTTGCCCGACAGAAATCTGGGGCCGGAAATGGCCATCCATGACGTCAATATGGACGGACGACACTCCCAGAGCCTCGATAAGTCCCAGTGATTCTCCCAGCCGGGCAAAGTCTCCTGCGAGCAGCGAAGGCACAATCGAGGCCATAAGCGATTGCGCAAGGGTGTGACCTCATAGCCAGCCCCGGCACAACCATCAGGCTAACACACTTCCTGCCGCCTTGAAAGGGTTGCGGCACTCGTTTCGTTACGGGCATCGGCCCCGGGGAAGGACTAGGCATGTGATCGGCCTGGCGTGCTCCACCCTGGTTCAGGCGATTCGGTGCGCAGGGTCCGCAAAGGCCGCAATCGTTCAGCAAAGCTGTCCAGTTTATCTATAACACCCCAGAAATGAGATCTCCGGAAAATTTCGACAATTTGCGCTTGGCGGATGACGTGACGAGCTATACAAACCCGGCGGGATTCATCGTGAACCAGGGAATCGACTGGGAATCGACGTGAACCAGCGGCCAACCAGCTTGACGTACGGCGCGAATATGGCCGTATCGAGCATCACCTATACGCCTTGGGGCGCCATCAGCACGATGTGCGGGGGCCAGGGCTGCGCGCAGTCGCAGGAAACGCGCCAGTATAACAGCCGGCTCCAGCCAGTACTGATGGAACTGGGCAATTCGAGCAACCTGTCAGCCGATTATTCCCTGACTTATACTTATGCGGGAAACTCCAACCCGCCGTGCACGATACCGCAAGGCGCGGGCGACAACGGCAGCATAACGGGTGAAACCTACACGGACAATGTGAATCCGGGTTACAGCCACACCTTCACTTATTGTTACGATGCCGTGAACCGGCTGACGCATGCGGTTGCTTCGGGGAGTCCGGCCTACGATCTGATGTACAGCTACGACCAGTACGGCAACGGAACGTGTGTTCCGGGCTCGGGGGGTGGTTTGTGCCCAGCGATGAGCTATAATTCAAGCACGAACCGACTCACGAGCATCGGAAGCACTGCCGTCAGTTACGACGCGGCCGGCAACCAGTTGAACGACATATGGTCCACCTACGAGTACGACGCCGAGGGGCGG
>DASTAW010000045.1 GCA_035712365.1 Terriglobia bacterium | reverse complement strand
CAATCGGTCCTTCAGCGTCTGGCCTTCCAGCAGTTCCATGGCGATGAAGGGCCGTCCCTCGTGCTCGCCCACCTCGTATATCGTGCAGATGTTGGGGTGGTTCAACGCCGCAGCGGCGCGAGCTTCGCGCTGGAAGCGCTCCAGCTTTTGCGGGTCTTTAGAGAATTCTTCCGGCAGGAACTTCAGCGCCACAAACCGCCCCAGCGTGGTGTCTTCGGCTTTATACACCACACCCATCCCTCCGCCGCCGAGCTTTTCGAGCACACGATAATGGGAAACCTTTTCGTTCATCACTGGAAGTTCCTGATCAGCACTGCGTCGCTTGACTTCGACTCGCGCGCGAGGGCGAGCCTTACGTCGCGCGAAATCTCAAACCAGAAAATATGGCCGGAATCGTAGCGAGTCACCTGCCCGGGCGCCCCGCCGTCCAAAATAATTTAGCACTTTGAGCGTGGAATCAACGCAGGCTCAACTACGGCTCGTGCCAATCCATGGAAACAATATCCTGCGTGCCGGTGTCTTTCACCAGCAGTGGAGAATCGTCCGGTGCGAGACCTACCCAGCCAATGCCTCCTAGCGGTGCGGACGCCTGGTGGAAGTCCTTCAGGCTGACGATCTCGTCGACCTTATGATTGCTGATGCCTACCCGGTAGATTCCGGGTTCTCCATCGGCCGTCTGCCCCCAGAAAAAGACATGTTGGCTGTCACGCGACCATTCCAGCCAGGCTTGCTGAGCCAGGGCCGTCAGCTCGCTCCACTTCTGAGTTGTGAAATCAAACAGCATGAGTCTCTTCATGTCGATCGTCGTGGCCGCTACGTAAAGCCCATCGGACGACCAGCGTGGGGCGAAAAGTCCGTCGGAACCAGGCAGCTTCGTCTCCTTCTGCGTTTTCAGGTTCAACTCGTAAACAGCGGCGGCGCCTGTTCCGCTTTCCCACGGCTCGCTGCTGAAGATAAGCGATGTCCCGTCGGGCGACCAGGTTGGAGCGATTTGATTATGCTCGCTTTCCATCGCTTCTTTGGGCGTGCCGGTTGCTGCAGCAACGATATAGATTTGGAATGGCTTGTTCGGCAATGCACCCATAAAGGCAATGCTCTTGCCGTCAGGAGACCAGCGAGGGAAAGCTGCGTACATCGGGGAATTGGTAAGCTGAAGTGGCTGGCTGCCGTCCGCTTTCGCCCGCCATAGGTTCCCCTCAGGATAACTGACGTAAGTCACCCATTGATGGTCGCGCGAGAAGCTCGTGCAGCAGGCTGAAATGCCTGAGAGGAAAGGTACAAATTGGTGGGACCTTACGTCAAAGCGCTGCAACTCTCCCCGGCCAAGCCCCGCCACAGCATACAGTTTCTTGCCGTCTTTGCCCGGCAGCGGGTAGTCATATGAAACAGTTCCTGAGGTCAACTCTACCGGCGGATGGCTGACCTTTCGCAGAAAGCTTCCCGCTTCACGCATGGCCCAGATCTGGTTGGGCTGGGGCCCCAATTCGGTTAAGCCATCGAAAACGAAATATCTGCCATCCGCCGTCCATTGGCCGCAACACTCACCGGAACTTGTGTGCCAGCCGGGCAGAATTTGATGAAGGTTTCGGCCGTCCACGGCAACCTGCCAGATTGAAGCGATGTGCAACTTGGGGTCGTAGAGGGTAAAACGAATCTCGCCCCCGTTCGGCGACCATGCAAGGTCGTACCAGGCCGGCCCATCCAGGGAAACAAGTTTGCGGGAGCCCGTTCCATCCCCGTTCGCGATGTATAGGTCGTTCCCATTTGCATAAACAAGATTCCTCTCATCCGGAGACCATGCACCGTTGTGGCCCTGCAGCTCCGCCAATCGTTTTGCAGGACCTCCGAGGATAGGCAAGGCCCAGAGCGGCCCGTCCGGGGAATCGCCTGGCAAATCCGCAAGGAGCAGGTCCGAGCCGTTGGGCGAAACGCTGAAGAGCCACATATTGGCGGGAGATGGAAGAGGAATCGGCGCCACCTCGCCACCGGCTGCTGATACCTGGCCGATAGCGAACGCGCTCCCCGCGATTTGACGAATCAGGTACAACCGCGATCCGTCTGTCCCCACCAGGCGCTTAGGAAGCCCGTCGTTGGTGAGCTGGACATAGCCTGACACGCTGGGCGGCGGAAGCGTGGGGCGAAATACGTAGGCAAGCGCGGCGATCGCGATGAGTGTCGCGGCGACGATCCCGAACAAGGCTTTCTTGTGCCGTTTGATCAGGGCGGCGACCACCTGCGAATCGGAACTGCCGTGTTGCGAAGGCGTAGCGCCGACCTTCAGAGCTTGCCCTGAGCGAAGCGAAGGGTCGGCATCCAGTGATTGTGCCGGGCTGAAGCCCGGCGCTACAGATGCTGAATGCCCCGGGCCCGTGTCGCGCTTCAGGCGCTTCAAGTCGGCGCGGATTTCGGCTGCCGACTGGCAGCGAAGATCGCGATCTTTTTCCAGGCACTTGGTGATGATTCGATCCAGCTCAGGCGGCAGGTCCGGGTCGAGCCGAGTGACCGGCGCTGGATCTTCGGCAAGAATCTTGTGAAAAATCACCGCCGTGGTTTCGCCGCTGAACGCCTGGTGGCCGGTAGCC
>DASTAW010000044.1 GCA_035712365.1 Terriglobia bacterium | reverse complement strand
TGGTTTCTCCGGTCCGGCTTCACGCATCTTGATGCCACCTCGCGGATTTTTGTCTAAGACGCATGGAGGCCGGGTGTTGGGGTTAGTTTGAGAATCAGGTCATCCCTCAGGGGCTAAAGCCCGCAAGATTCTTAGTCTTTTTCGGCACGGCTGAACAGCTTGCTGAAAAAAGGCCGTGTCGCATTGTTGTTTTGCTCGCGAGGACGATTTTTTGGCGATCCGCGAGAGCCATGCTTATTGATTTTCGCTCTGCCGGGCTTGTTTTTCCTCCCCGCAGAGACACTTCTCCCCGATCAGGCCGTGACCGGAATCGGAACCAGCTTGCTCAATCGAAGCAGATTGTGCGCCGCGGCCATGAAGCAAAACAGGCAATTCACCCGCGGCAGTCCCCGCCGCTTTACCTGTCGTATCCGCTCCTGCTTCATCCAGCCGAAGGGCTTCTCCACCAGCTTGCGCTTTCTTTGACTCACCACCAGGCCCGGATCATTTCGCTCTTCTTCCGTCAGCCAGTTTGCCCACTTCCCATTCGGCCGATACTCGGCCACGTGGGGCGTGACCTGTTGCTCGCGCAATGCGCGTATGAAGCGCTCCTCCTGATAGCTCTTGTCTGCGCCCAGCGTGATTCGACCCTGTCGCTTCAGGCCTTTCAGCATCCCCAGCGCCGCCCGCCGCTCTTGCGCCGTGCCCGCTTCGGTGGCCATGGCCGCGACGATCAACCCGTTGCGGTTCTCCGTAATCAGGTGTCCGAGATAGCTCGGCACCACCGCGCCCGCGCTGCTCTTGCGGTACAGCCGCGCCTGCGGATCAGTCGTGGACTCATGCGTGTCGCGCAGCAGCTTGCGGCCCCGCGCGCCGGTGCCCCGCGCGGGCGGCTCCGGCCTGGGCTTGAAACTGCGCCGCGAAGCCCACGCCTGGATCAGCGTGCCGTCCACTGTGAAATGCTCTTCGCTCAACAACTGATGCCCCCGTGCTTCTTCAACCACCGCCAGCAGCAGTTCCGTGCTGGCCTCGGCTTCGATCAATCGCTTGCGATTTTTGCTGAACACCGTCGTGCTCCACACTGACGCGTCCATCTCCAGACCCACGAACCAGCGATACAGCAGGTTGTAGTCCAACTGCTCCATCAACTGGTGCTCGGATCGGATCGAATACAGCGCCATCAGCAACTGCGCCCGCAACAGCCGCTCCGGCGCAATCGACGGACGGCCCCGCTCGGCATACATGCGCTTCAACACCGGCTCCATCCGCTCCAGCGCACGGTCCACCAGCGCCCGGATCTTCCGCAACGGATGGTCCGCCGCCACTCGCCGCTCCAAACTCACATAACTGAACATCGCTTCCTGATGCTGCTCATCTCCTCGCATGTTCAGGTCTTATCGCACTCCCCTGTGGAGAAACAGTGACTCTCATGGGACTTTTTCAGCAAGCTGTTTAGCCGTGCCGCAAAGGTCCAATCTGAATGGGGCTTCAGCCCCTGAGGGATGTCTCTCCCATAACCGGCCCCATTCCGAAAGTTTAGCAAAATCGGGAATTTAGCCCCGTATCCCTCCCCAAACACCCTCAAGTTTCCCCCGATTGCACCGATCATGGGGCTACAGACACCACCAGGTAATTGAAAGGAAACCAGGACCCTGCGAAATTTTGACCTTGCGCGCGGCCCCGCTTTATGGTGAATTGAATGACACCTGAAATCTATAGGGATGGGCTGCCCGATAAGACTAAGGAAAGAAAGATGAGCAAATTCGGTGAGGAGCTGAGGAGGGAAAGAGAATCTCGAGGCATCGCGCTGGCAGCCATCACGGACGAAACCAAGATCAGCAGCCGCCACCTGGCGGCGCTGGAATCGGAAAAGTTTGACGACCTGCCCGGCGGCGTCATCAACAAAGGCATCGTGCGCAGCTACGCTCGCGTGGTGGGCCTTGACTCGGAGGCCTGGGTGGATCGCTTCATGTCCGCCTACCAGAACAGCGGCCAACTTAAAGACGACGACGCAAGTTGGATCGCCTTTGCCGAAAACGTCGGCAAAAGCCGTCCGCTGGCGGACCGCCCTGCCGCGCGCCTCAAAATAACCGGACTCGCCGTGCTGGTCGTGGTTCTGGCCACGCTGGGCTGGCTGGTATGGAACTTCGTGGCTTAACGGCAGGTCTCCGCACGACGGCGGCCGCTGACCACACTCTGATTCCCTTCCGTTCCCCTTCTTAACAACCAACGTGGGTGCCCCACATCTCGATTCTGAGATGTGGGAAGCAGTGTCACGTCCATTCAACTACTCTGACGGTGGCCCACACAAGCCCTCTTTTGGCTTGTGTGGGGGACAAGAATCCACCCATTCAAGACGAAAATTCCCCTCTTTGCCCTGCTGTTTTCCCTTTTAACGCGAAGCTTTTGCCCGCGCTCCCCGCCTTTAGTACCATGACATCAGTCGCAGGTCCGCCGCCATTCCCCACACAATCCGGCAGGGAATGAATTTCAGGGCCGCTCTTCGCGCATGGAGGATTCGGAGTGTCTCAACGGGAACGGTTTTTGTTTACTTCGGAGTCGGTAACAGAAGGCCATCCGGACAAGATGGCTGACCAGATTTCAGACGCCGTGCTTGACGCCTGTCTCGCGCAGGACCCCTACAGCCGCGTCGCCTGTGAAACTCTGCTCGCCACCGGAATGGTGGCCGTCGCGGGCGAAATCACCACCCGGGCGTATGTCGATTTCCAGACGCTGGTGCGCGGCGTGGTCCAGTCCATCGGCTATGACAATGCGCTCTACGGATTCGACTCCAATACCTGCGCCGTGATTTCCTCTATCAACAAGCAGTCCGGCGACATCGCCATGGGCGTGGACACCGGCGGCGCCGGCGATCAGGGCATGATGTTCGGCTACGCCACCAACGAGACGCCGGAGCTGATGCCCGCCGCCATCTCCTTCGCCCACAAGCTCACCCGCCGCCTTACCGACGTCCGCAAGAGCGGCCTTTTGCCCTACCTGCGCGCCGACGGCAAGAGCCAGGTCACGGTCGAGTACGACGCGAAAACCCACAAGCCGGTCCGCATTGACGCCGTCGTCATTTCCTCGCAGCACTCCGAGACGATTGCCATCGAGGAACTGCGCGCCGACATCCTGAAGCACGTCATTCAGGAAGTGCTGCCCCCCGAGCTTCTCGACGAAAACACCAAGTACCACATCAATCCCACCGGACGCTTTGTAGTCGGCGGCCCCATGGGCGACAGCGGCCTCACCGGACGCAAGATCATC